>JBILBT010000325.1:0-3302 GCA_044353545.1 Crocinitomicaceae bacterium
CTGTGATCACAATCAATTCAATGTGATTCTTTTTACAGATGGATTTAATGTGCTTGAAATAGTGTTTTGCAGCGCTGCTGTTCAATTCGGGTTTAGGATAATGAGCCCGATCAATATCCTGCAAGGTGCGAACACTATCTTGTGGGGTAGTGGAAATGGGACGATAACCATTGAGCGTTGGAAGTCGACCGATCTGTTGCCATGGGTTGGTCAATAAAATGAGGCTGTTTCCATTGTGCCGGTAAAGTGAGGATAGATATTTAACCCATTCGAAGGGCGATGAACGGTTAATTTCAGATTGAATAAAAGGGTTTTTGTCATAGTAATATTTTAGATAATGAATGTCACTTTTCAATTTATTGGCAGATTCATTTAAGAAATCTTCAGGTTCGATATTGATGATGAGTGCCTTGGTCGGAAGTCGCCCATATTGCTGCATGAGGTCAAGCACGGCTGCACACCACCCCAGATGCTTTGAGGCCTCTGCAATTGAATACGTTCTTTGACCAAAAACTTGAGGAACCAGACCGTCTAAAACACGCGAAGAGCCAAGGAGTAAAGTGTCACAATGTACTTTCTGTAAGTAGTAATTTAAATGACCATTGGCGTAATGAAAATGATTGGAGGCATACTTTTTATCAAAATACCACGCGAGTCCTCTATCCGTGCCAATTACAAGGAGCAGGACAATGCCAATTTTCCAAAGTGTTTGCTTCATCAGAACTGAAAATAAATAAACTGAGCTCCACCTGACACACCAAGAATAAGCACACTTGTGATCAATAGGATGTATATGCTGTAGCGATAAACTACATTCTTTTTTCGAAATGCGGTGAAGGACTGAAAGGGTATTTGCGCTTCCAGAAAGATTAAGATCAAGGCGCCAATGATCGCCCCAGAAAACCGATTGTCAGCAAGGATAAAATAAAGGTCAAAGGGAACGAGGTGAACTATTTTATTTAAAATTGTCAACGCTTGATCCACAGATTGGGAACGAAAGAAAATCCATCCCAAGCAAATCAAATGAAAAACGATGAACATGGCGATTCCTTTAAGGAAGAGACCTCTCAAGGGCAATAAGCGATGGAAGAACTTTTCAATCGACAGGAAAAATCCATTTAGTGCGCCCCAAATGATGAAGGTCCAGTTCGCGCCATGCCACAAGCCACCGAGTACCATTGTTGTCATCAAATTGAGGGATGTGCGGAATTTACTCCCTTTGTTGCCTCCCAAAGGAATATAGAGGTAATCCTTTAACCATGTTGACAATGAGATGTGCCAATTTCTCCAAAAACTGGTCATTGAAGTCGAAAAATAGGGAGTTTTGAAGTTCTCCATCAATCGTATGCCCAGCATGCGTGCAAGACCTATGGCCATGTCTGAATACCCAGAAAAGTCGCAATAGATTTGTAAGGCGAACATGTAGGTCGCGAAGAGCAAAAATCCTCCGCTTTGATGGCTATAACTTTCGTAGTAAGTGTCAACAAACATGGCGGCTTGATCGGCAACGACGACTTTTTTGAATAATCCCCAGATAAATAGTAGAATGCCATCGCGCAGATCTTCAGATTCCAGTTTGATGTCATCTCGTTTGACCTGTGGCAGCAAGTCGCCTGCACGCTCGATAGGTCCTGCAACGAGTTGAGGAAAAAATGAAACAAAGAGCGCAAATTTCCCGAAATGCCTTTCTACGGGAAGGTTCCCACGATACACATCGATGGAATAGCTGATGGTTTGAAAGGTATAAAAGCTTATGCCAACTGGCAATAAAAGTTGTAGTGCGGAGGCGTGGTATTCCGAACCGAAGGCATGAAAAACATGCTGCATCATCTCTTGAAAGAATCCAAGGTATTTGAAGGTAAATAGGAGTCCGAGATTGAGGAAAATGCTCAGTGCTAGCCCATATTTCCGCAAACGCTGATCACTAGATCCTGTCATGTACAGGCACAAAAAATAATCGATTGCTGTTGAAATGAGAATGAGAACGATATAAATGGGTTCCCAACTCATGTAAAAAAAGTAACTCGCAATCAAGAGCAAAAGCCAGCGCCATTTTTTCGGTGCAATCCAGTAAAGAGTAAAAATTACTCCGAAAAAAACGATAAATTCAATACTATTGAATAGCACAGTGCTTATTTAAGTTGAGTCAAATATGCAATCATTTTTTTGAATGCCCTGGCGCGGTGACTTTGTTCACTTTTTTCGTGCAGCGACATTTCCGCAAATGTTCGGGTGGATTCTTCAGGATAAAAAATGGGGTCGTAGCCAAAACCTTCGGCCCCCAGTTTCTCCATACCAATCATACCTTCCACCGTGCCGTCAAAAAGCGTTTCTTCGCCATGAATGATGAGTGCAATACTCGTTCTGAATCGCGCCGAACGGTCCGAATGGCCTGAAAGATTTTCGAGCAGTAGGTTCATGTTGGCATTGGCATCCCTTTCAGGACCTGCATAACGGGCAGAATACACTCCAGGGGCCTTATCGAGGGCTGTTACTTCCAAACCCGTATCGTCTGCAAAGCAATTTAGGCCAAATGTTGAATACACGTATCGCGCCTTTTGAAGGGCATTTTCGCTTAATGTGTTGCCTGTTTCGGGAATGTCCTCTTCACATCCTATGTCTTCCAAGGAAAGAATTTCGACGCCATTAGGCATGATGGATTGTATTTCTCTGGCTTTGTTTGTGTTGTGTGTGGCAAAGACTAGGCGTAGAATCATTTTCATGGGTTTAGTAGGTTAAATTTAAGCTCTTTCGAAAGATAATACCGATTTCTAAAGACAAAAAAAGGCCTCCCGAGGGAAGCCTTCAAATTGCAGTACCAATTTGATTATTTTTTCATGAATCCAAGGATAGAAGAAATTACACCAGAAATAGATCCGAGCAAGTAAAGTATTAGACCAGATCCATAATCAGCATTGAATTCAGTTGCATCACTAAACCATTTAAAAGAAATAAGAGTCAAAAGACTGGCAAAAATAAATGTTCCGATAGAAGCCAAATGCTTTTTGTTCGCTAGGAAGGAAAAACCAGCCATCAAAAGAGCCAATACAATAATCATGTATGCAATCTCTTTGCCTCTTTCGTCTCCAGCATCAAAAAGTCCAGCACCAATACCTCCAATAGAGAGCATCGGCAAAAAAGTAGATACAATCACCAAAAGTGCTGCACCCAATCCAATCATAGTGTTTTTACGCATGTTGTTTAAGTTTAGTTTGGCCAAAGATATATATCCAAACAGAACTTAATTTTTAAGTTCATGTTAAACTTACTTTTATTTCTGTTGAAAAAGGAGTTAATACAAT
>JBILBT010000090.1:0-10546 GCA_044353545.1 Crocinitomicaceae bacterium
TTGATCAGGCGGGGTATAAATAACCTTTCCCGTTACTGAATTTCTCAATGCAGTTCCGGGTAGTTTTCTAATACCCGCATTATTCTCTTCAAGAATTTGCTGGATTTCAACAATCGTATTGACAGTCAGGATCTTTTTTTTCTGAATTTTTCTGTATCCAAATAACATTGCCTCCCTGTATCTCAATACTTCTTTGGTGGAAGTATCGATTTGATCACCCTTTGCAGATAACGCTTGATATAATTTATCTTGAGTGGTTATTACATTTTCTATTTCTGAACTTGCTCTTGCTTCTTTTAAAATAACGGCATTGAGTAAAATCTCTGGATTAGGTAAAATATGTATTATTCCTTTTAATTCGGCAAGTGCTACTGAGGATTTTACCAATTGCTTTAAAATAAGTACGGATTCAATAAACTCATGTGCAGGAGGTAAATTGGGCAGATCGTTAAATGGAATCTCATAATTATCTTTCACGCTCTTTCCTTTTTTTGTCATGTATAGTATTTTAACTTCACCTTCTATTCATGTAAAGATATTAAATATAATTATACACGATAACCTTCTCACGTATAAATCATTTACTTTTCTAATTCCATCTCAATTCGCTCCACATCCTCCCTCAAAAAGTTCGATATTTCAGACCTTTCGCCCACCCCTTTCCAAAAGCCCCTTTTCAGGGGCTTTTTATTTGGAAAAATCTGTAATTTATAGCTCATTCTCATATTAATTTCTGGCTCATAACCATCCATTTTGAGCTATAAAATGGATTATTTTGAGCTCTATTTGAAAATTAAAGCCCAATAATTGTTCATATACGGCTCAATAAAGCACTTTTTTGGGCTTTATTTTGTAGTATTGTGAGCTTTAAAATTAAAAAATGGCCGAATCTAAAGATCTAAATCAACTTGTTCTTCAGTACCTCATGCAGAACACGCTTGTTTCATCAAAGGAAATACATATTGGAATTGGCGAAAAAGCTGGATATGCTACGGTGAAACGAACCTTGCAGGCACTGATTTCTGAGGGATTAATTTTCACAAACGGAAATGGAAAAGGAACAAAATACCAACTTTCACCGGCTTATTTTGTTTTGGCACCAATCCAGACCAATGAGTACTTTCTCCAAGAAATCGATGAAAGAAGAATTCGGTCCGATTTTAACTTGACCTTGATCGATCAGGTACTACCTACAACGATTTTATTTACTGAAAAGGAATTTGAGCAATTGAATGGATTGCAGGCTATTTTCAAAAAGAACACTTCAGACTTGACTGTTGAGGAGTTTAATCGCGAATTTGAACGATTGGCTATTGACCTGAGTTGGAAGTCTTCTCAAATTGAAGGAAATACCTATTCTCTATTGGAGACAGAACAATTACTTCGGGAGAAACAAACTGCATCGGGAAAGACAAAGGACGAAGCCACTATGTTGCTCAACCATAAAGACGCGTTGGACTTCATTCTTTCCAATAAGGATTATGTGAAGCCTTTGACAATTTCACGAATTGAAGATCTACACAGTATCCTTATAAAAGAACTCCAGGTTGGTAGGAATATTCGCAAACGTAGAGTGGGTATTTCTGGCACCAATTACAAACCAATCGACAATGAATTTCAGATAAGGGAGGCATTGCAGTCGATGTGCAATTTGGTGAACGACAAATCCAATGTATTCGAAAAGGCATTGTTAGTTCTTGTTTTGATTTCTTACATTCAGCCATTTGAAGATGGCAACAAACGTACCGCACGAATTATAAGCAATGCGATTCTCATGAATGAGGGATATTGTCCCATATCGTTTAGAACTGTGGATTCCATTGAATACAAAAAGGCGATGCTCGTATTTTATGAGCAAAATAATATTACCCCATTCAAAGGAATCTTTATGGATCAATTTGAATTTGCCGTGAAGACGTATTTCTAAAGATCGTTGTTCTCAAAAGCATCCACATCCTCCCTCAAAAAGTTCGATAATTCAGACCTTTGGCCCACCAAAACAAAACGAGAATGAGAGCGAAAGCGTTATTCTCGTTTTTGTTTTTCTTCATTCTCTTTCTGCTTCTCTTTCTTTTTGATTTATAAAAGGGGAATCTTTCCACTTCAAAATGTCCTTCAAATCAGAACAAAAGTTCGATATTTCAGACCTTTGGCCCACCAAAACAAAACGAGAATGAGAGCGAAAGCGTCATTAACTTCGTTGCAGCTTCGCAGTCTCGTTTTTGTTTTTCTTCATTCTCATTCTGCTTCTCTTTCTTTTTGATTTATAAAAGGGGAATCTTTCCACTCCAAAACGCCCTTCAGATCAGAACAAAAGTTCGATAATTCAGACCTTTGGCCCACTAAATGCAAAAAGAGGCTTAAAGCCTCTTTTTTTCAACCATATTTAGAAAGAAAATAGAATTAACTCGTCGAAAAGCTATGTAGGCTTTGGACAAATTTAGATCTATAATGACCTGTTCCTTTTTTATTGAACCACAAGTTTTTTAATAATACGCTTGTCGTTTACATCAAATTGCAGCATATACATGCCACTTTGGTATTCCGAAATATCCAAGGTATATACCGTCATTCCGGATTGAATTGACATTTGCTTATTTTCCAATACTTTCCCTTCCGGACTGATCAGAGTATAGTTAAATTTTGCTGGAATTTGCGATGCAAAGGATACTGTCACAAGTGACTCACATGGATTAGGGTAAAGTGAAATAGCACTAGATTCTGCAGTGCAATCTGCTCTCAAAGGGCCATATAGTTCAAATTCACCATTAAAATCGACTTGCTTTAAGCGGTAGTATTTTTGTTTTCTTGCAGCATCTTGATCTACTGCAGAATAATTTAGTAGTTCTTGCGAAAATCCAGCCGCAGGAAGCGTTTCTTCAATTTCCCAATTTGCGCCATCTAGGCTTGTTTCCAATTGGAAATAATAGCTATTGTGTTCCGAAGCAGTTTGCCAGATTACTTCCACATCTTCCTCCGCACAAGTCAAATTAAAATAAGACATGGTTACTGGCAAAGGCGTGCTTTCATCGCTTATCGCGAAAGGCGAAAACGTTCCAGTATAGCCGGTATGTGTCATCGAAAGTACTGGCGTTCCTGCTCCTGCAGCGCTTGTTCCCACAACAGTTCCCCAATTTGTTGCGTAGTGGTTTAAAACCGGATTGAGTAAAGGACCGTTTACCACCTGACTGTCATACCAATTGAAAAGAAAACTTATCCCAGATCCACCATTCGCTGTCGCCTTACCGATATCCCAAGTACGATTCACGTATTTAGCTGAAGATAAGTACGTGCTATTTTGAATTGCATCGGAAACGCGCACCGTAAAAAAGTCATTGCTTCCTGAATTATTGGTAATCGTAACTGGGTTGAAGGTACTTTTACCAGCAGCAAAATTAAAGGAGCCCCCAGATCCGGCTATTGAAGCGCGTAAACTTCCAGTTCCGGATGTCTGTACATAATTTAGCGTATCTCCCCCTATAATCTCGCTAACGGTAAGGTTATAATTACTTAAAACCACCTTTTTAGATCCAGAATTAAATCGCAGGGCGCCAATCGTTCTATTTGCATCTAATACGGGCTCGTTGACTGCTGTTGCACTCACATCCATGGCACGACCTTCATTGGCGATTATTCCAGCACACCAGTTTCCAGCATCCGTCCACGAGCTGCTAATCGCACCCGTCCACTGGCAAACAGTTGTTCCATAAAGTTCCACTGCTCCAATAGAACTGTAGGAAGAGCCACACGCTCCATTGCTTACTAAAACACGGTAATTTCTATTGGAGGTGATATTTTGATAAGCCAACGTTTGTGAAGTTGCACTCGGTACATTTGACCAGTTGTTTCCTCCATCGGAAGAAATTTGCCACTGATAAGACCCGCCTGTAGCGCCAGAAAGTTCAAGTACTCCAACATTGTTCACACCACAATGGTAATTTGTACTTACCTGTCCGCCGCTTGGTGCGCCACCACTAACCACCGTAATTGGATACCATTCGGTATTCACTGGCGAAGCAGAGCAAGACGCATTTCCGATAACGCAGCGGTAGTAATACGTCCCGGCTGATGCCTGCGTATGACTCAAGACCGATGCTGTAGAAACAATGTCCGTTGCCGGGGAAGATATATTTGTCGTAAACTGCCATTTCTGAACTGATCCAGTATAGCCATTTACTGTAAGTTGTGTATTGCTGTTCACACAAATCTGGTTTGTACTCGCCGTAACGGCACCAGCAAAAACCTCTGAAATAAAAACTGGCTGTGAATTGGTAGCCATGGTACAGCCACCGGACATTAGTATACAACGATAATAATTGGTTGCAGATAACGTAGAAAGACTTAAAGTAGAACTTGTGTTAGCAATGGTTTGAATATTTTCAGCAACCAAAAAGTTGTCTGGTGAAGATTCCCATCGCAACACGCTTCCACCAGCGCCATTCAATGTTAAGGTAGCCGAACTTGAAGGACAAACTGTTACATTTCCACCACTTATATTACCAGAAATGGAACCTAAAACCGTTATGTTCCTAGTAAATGAAAGTGTATTCACCGGGTTATCTCCTGGCAGACCACCATACTCTATGATCAGCCCACGGTTACTATTCTTAAAATCGTTCCATTTGCCAGTCGAAGCAGTTAAATGAGCGTAATCCTCTTCACCGGGGATGCCCGTACTCCAAACATCGTTGGGTTCGTTACTGGAGTAACTGGTGCCGCCGGTAGAATTCCAATTTTGATACACTCCCGAAATAGGAGAACCCGGTTTTTCCGCCGTTGATGCATTACCCGTTCTCATCTGTATCCCTTTTTCAGGACCGGTGATCCAATGCCATTTGCCTTCAGAATTATTTTGATTTGCATATTTGGTATAGCCAACCGCGGAATTGATTTGTAGGTAATTATCCGAACAGCCAATCCATGAGTTTTGATTGAGTAAGGCGCAAACATATGAGTTTTCAGAGGACGAATTAATCGTTACTAAATATCCTTGTCGGCCAAAGAATGATTTCGATGCTGCAAGTGCTTTTGCATTTGTCCAGGACATAGAAGCCGGGATGGCTTCGTAGTAGTGCCCATTAAAGTAATTGAATAAATTTGTACTTGCTGAAAATATCACTTTTCTGGATTCCGGATTGCACGTTAC
The DNA here is from genome assembly GCA_044353545.1 of Crocinitomicaceae bacterium. GTDB lineage: Bacteria > Bacteroidota > Bacteroidia > Flavobacteriales_D > Crocinitomicaceae > M0103. Next base: position 5,147 of record JBILBT010000090.1, read on the forward strand.
AGATGTAGTTTTAATGCGTACAGTGCGCAAAAGTGCTTGCCAAGCTGCAGCAGTAGCAGAACCGCTAAATACCAAACTTTTAGTCACCGTATTAAACGCGTCAGCAGAAACACCAGATGGCAAAGCGCCTGTATAGTCTAGGAGATCTCCAGAAGTGTAATTTTCCGAGATAGTTACCGAAAAACCACCAATAACACCATTTCCTGTAACCAATAAACCGGCATCTACAACCGTCGCTGTGTTATTCACAACAGAAAGTTGCCCTGCCGTACCTGTAACACTCAATGTAGTGGCAGCTGTTGGCGCTGCTACAACCAGAATTGTAACCGATGATGAAGTGACTGATGCGCAGCTTCCATTTGTAATTATCGCCCGATAATACGTGGTGGAGGTCAGGTTTGTAGCTGTAAAGGTTGTGTTGGTGGCAGAACCAATGTTTGAAAAAGAAGTTCCATCAGTTGAACTTTGCCACTGCACACTTCCTGTATGCCCTGAAAGGCTTAGAACCGTAGAGTTCGTTCCAGAAGTCACTGTATTTGCACCACTGATACTTCCCGAAACTGAAGGATTACTAATGATTATTGCACCCGATACATTACTGGTTTGATTGCCATTTGAACTGGTAACATAACAATAGTAGTAGGTTTGCCCTGCCACATTTGTAGGGGGCGTGTAACTTGAAGTAGTTTGACCTGAGAGTAAAGTACCACCACTGTTGCTGTTGGTGGTATTGCTATACCATTGGTAGGTGGGAGATGTTCCTGAAGCTGTGACTGTTAATGCTGTTGACGCGCCATTGATACAGATGTTTTGAACAGTCGTTGAAGGATGTGTAGCGATAACAGGGTTGTACGACAACGTTCCATCGGCTGTAAACGTATGCACTTGATACACGACTCCATTTGTACCATTGGTGCCGTTACCAGTATACGAAGTTATCGTACCTCCAGTTGCCAAAGCAACAGGACTTGCGTAACGAACTATAACGATACCAGAACCTCCATTTCTTACTGTTGAAGTTTCCCCTGAAGTTCCAGATCCTCCGCCACCTCCACCGGTATTTGCAGCTCCAGATTCGGCTAGGGGAGAAAGGTTCTTTCCTCCTCGACCACCACCTCCATTACCCCCATTTCCAGTCCATTGGGCGGAGGTGGCGCCTGACCACCAAAATCCACCACCACCGCCTCCGCCAAAATATCTTAAGGTTCCAGTAATTGAACTTGAAAGTCCAATTCCGCCATCGGATCCATCGGATCCATCTTCTCCTTGGCCTCCTGCGCCTCCGCCACCACCCGCACCGCGACCACTAGCATTTGCTAGGCCATTGCCACCACCACCTCCAGCGAATCCTCCGGAAACTGCTGTTCCTCCGGATTTAGATGGAACACCACCACCACCGCCATTTGCTGCTCCTGAAGCACCTGCGGTACCGGATCCACCGCCACCGCCGCCAATAGAAATAATTGGAGTGGGTAGTGATAAGGTTGTGGTTTGTCCATTAGAAGATGAAGAAAGGCTTGTAGCACCTGTACCGCCATTACCTATGGTCACTGAAAATGTGCCACCTGACAAGGATACAGAACCCATTTTAACTTGGCCTCCACCTCCACCTCCACCAGTTGAGAAACCACCGCCTCCGCCTCCGCCAACAACTACATAGTCAACCGTAAGCTGTGCATACGAAATCATCGAAAAGCTACCCCACACAATTAGAAGTATTGCTCCACGTAAAAAAACAGTTGCACCTTTAGTCATAAAATGTCTAGAGGAAATTGAATTGAAAAACATAGAAAAAGAATTTTAATAGTATTGTTTCATTCTCTAAAATAAAAACCACAATTTTGATAAGTTCGCTTATAGTGTAGTTTTTAAATTACCATGAGTCTAAAACTATTTGAGATTAATTCTACTAACAAATTCGTTTTTGCTTTTCCAAGGTATTAATAATACTTTCCTAACTTTTAATAGGATGCCATGCCTAGAAAAAGGGGAATGAATATCTAAATTTGCCAAAAAAATATGTACGCAAATTATTACTGATTTGATGAAAACCCTCTTTGATTTGCTCTTTATCTTGAATGGCACACTAGGTTTAGTATGTGTGTTTCTTGTTGGTCTAAGTGCAAGGTCAAATAGAAATGTGAACGGCTATTTAGCAATCCTCTTATTGGCGGTTTCCATTCGATTGATTCTTAGAGGTTATTTTGAATTATCAAATCAATCGGATCTCATCGCGAGCTTTTCCAACTTCGATTTGTTTTTGATAGGGATACCCTTGCCCTATTTGTATTTTAGAAATTTAGCGGTAAATAAATCAATCTATGACATCAAGGATATCATCCATTTCATTTTGCCCGTCGTATTGACCATTGAATACAACAGTCACTTTTTTGGAGCACTTCTTCACCTTGACTTGACCAATGTAATTAAGGCATCGATCATTTTAACTACATTATATTACCTCTTAGCGTCATTAGTTATATTAATGAAAAGTTTTTGGAGAAAAAGACCCCTCGTTGAAATCCGAACAGAGCAGGAAGCTTTACTCAAAAAATGGACAATTGTCCTTTTCATTGCCTTCGTGGTAAATGGAGTCAAATTGAATTTGAGTATACTGAAATTAGGTAATACTGGTTTATTATCAGATAATTTCATTATTTGGTTTTCTTGGCTTGTCGTTTTTATGATGATCCTTACTTCCCCGTCAATTTTAAATGCATACATTTCTCAACTATCACGCGAGGGGGAGAGAGGAGCGAAACCCATTTCTTTTTGGCGCTTGAAGCCGATCAACACCATTACGAATCCGAAGGACATTCAACTGAGTAAAAAAATCAATGGTGAATTGAATGCATACTTTTTACAGATAACGCAATCCGTTGAGGAGAAGCATTTGTTTCGGAAATCAGATATGACAATAAATGAACTAGCACTTAAAACCAAAATTCCAATAAGTCATTTAGGCTTTATCTTTAAATACCACTCAGAAATCTCCTTTTTAGATTACAGAAAAATGGCAAGAATTCAAGATGCTGTAGCCTTAATTGAAGAAGGATTTTTAAAAATAAATACTTTAGACGCCCTTTCAGAGAAAGTAGGTTTCAATACCTACAATTCCTTTTACATAGGTTTTAAAGAATTCACCGGCAAAGCACCACAGAATTATGTCATTTCATTAAGTGAATGATTGCAGTCCGTTCTTGTCACTCAGGCAAATTTCTTAGTTCATCAATCTTGCTTATGTACTGTTTAATTCATTTGAACCTTTGATTTGAGTTTCATATCCAAACAAATTAGTTCAAAAATCACTCAATTCATTTCTTCATCGTATTTCCACAACTGCTTTGTGATTCTAAGTACATTCTTCAAACGCTCAAAGAACGAAAAGGATTAGGACAAAAGAAAACTACCGATTACGAGAGAAATATGCGCTAATCAACCAAGTCAATGATTTCTTTGTTTCCACTTTGCACGGCATAATCTAAGGCCGTTTTTCCTGAACGCTCTCTCACATCTTTCTCTGCGCCATTTTCCAAGAGTAGTTTAATCAGTTCGATTTTTTGACTAAGGATCGCATACATCAAAGGGGTGGTTCCGAGATCATTTGCACCATTGACATCTGCACGGTTCGCAATGAGAAGTGCAGCCAATTCTACATTCCCCTTAAAACATGCCCCCATCAAAACTGTTCCTTCTCCACTCGCCGCATTGACATCCGCTTTGTGTTTTAAAAGAAGTTTGACAACGTCCATCTGACCTCGATATCCCGCTATAATTAAAGGTGTAAATCCACCTTCGTTCCTGCAGTTTACGGTATCTGGATTTACTTTGATCATGACTTTAATCGCACTTGTGTCACCCTTTCGGCAGGCATCAAATATTCCTTGGGCGGAAGAGTGAAATGAAAGTAACATGCAGCTTATTAAAACCGATAAAAAATGATTCATTGGGAAAAAGTTAAAGAGTGCCAGCTTTTTACAGTAGGGCAATCAAGTAGTAATAGTCGAAAATTAGTCTAACAGAAATCTTGTTTGAACGTTTTCTTGTCCGAGAAGAATAGTCATGAGATAGACACCATTGTTTTCTTTCGATAAATCAATCATTTTCTGATTTTTTGTGTCGCTCACCAATTTTCCTTGTGCATCAAAGATCTGTACAGAAAAGTCGCTTGAACCATCGAGGTGGATAAAGATGTGTTTGTCTTTTATCTGGACGTAGTTCGTTTCACCCAATTCCAATGTGCTTGCCGAATTTACCTCAGTCGTAAAGTTCCAGGTTGAATTGTCTGAAAACCCAGCGTATGGATTTGAAGCAAGATCAACAATTGCCCCATTGTCAATCGTACAATAGTAGCTTGTAGAAAACGACAAATTCGCAGTTGGATTGATCGTTACCGTTGCGCCGCTTACCGTAACATTCGTGCTCGAAGTGACATCGAATGATTCCACGAGAGTCCCCGCCGATTCGTATAAACGAATTAAGCCAGTTCCGAGTTGAACATTTTCAGAGAAAGTTGATGTCAAATTCGTGCTCAAAGCAATACCTGTCGCATTGTCTGCTGGGGAAAGGGCAGAGGAAACTGCGAGCGTTGGATTCGTCGCATCTGGCAAGGTCCAAGGAAGTACAATTCCTGCTGCTCTGTTTGATGCTCCATGATACGTAATAGTATAGGATGCCGTTCCTCCGCGTGCCCAAACAACATTCAAGTTTGCAGCACTATAGAGAAGTGTTACGTCATTCACATCCGCGGTGTTTAAAACACGAGTGGCGACAACTGTTCGCTGACCTGAAGTAACCGTATTGGATGTAATTGTCCAGTTTTGAGTGCCATCTTTATTTACACCAGTCGCATTGCTTGCGCTGTTGTAATAATCAAACCAGTCAACGGCATGCGTAGCTCCCGTTTTTCCACCGGAGTACATCAAAACATCTGTAGGGTCCATGAATGATCCAAAACCAAGAGATATCCACCTGTCTGATGGCCCTGTAAAAGTTACAGTGATGTCACTATTCGTCATCGTTGCACCCAAAAAGATTCCAGATCCAGAAGTATTTCCAAGTGCATCAGGCAACTCTTGATAGGCAATGGTTTTTGTTTGTGCGATGGATAGGTTCATTCCTAGGGCGCAGACAAATGCGGAGAGGCAAAGGATTTTTATTTTCATGGTTCTTGCAGTTTAGATGGCTAAAATAGTTAAAAAGCAAACTAAGTTCCAATGTTGACTGTGTAGTTACGTTGATATTACCCTTGTTACTGAGCAAATAAAATCTAATTTGCACCTTATTTTATTCTATTTCTTTTCACTAGTGTCCGATAAAACTTTTTAAAAAAAGCGGGATTTCCCGCAAAGGATTTCCCGCTTTCATGTAATTTGGTTTTGCACAACTAAATCACATGAA
>JBILBT010000326.1:0-3300 GCA_044353545.1 Crocinitomicaceae bacterium
CAGAAAACGCAAGAAGCACTCATGAAACATTTCAAGACCGTTTCTGCCATTAAAAAAGCAAGTCTTGAGGAGTTAACAAAAGTGGTAGGAGCGGCGAAAGCAACGATTATTTTGGAGCAAAATGGCTTTGGAGAAGACCATCAATAACTTCACACTTAAAGTATAAACTCTTCTACATTCTCTGGAGTGATGACAGAAAATTTAGCGCTAGGATATGCATTGCGGAAAGCCAAAGGACAGCGAAGCGCTTTTTTCGTATTCCATTTAAATTCGAAGGCGCTAATTTGACCATCCGACTCTTCAACGAAATCAATTTCCTGCTGTGACTTTAATCTCCAGAAATAATTGTTCTTAAAAACAGATCCATATTCATTTTGCTTGTATCGCTCTGACATTAAGAAATTCTCCCACAACGCGCCAATATCTTGTCTGATTTCCGCTGGAGAAAAATTTGCAATAAGGGCATTTCGCACCCCATTGTCCACAAAGTATATTTTCTTGCTTGTTTTCAATTCATTGCGCAAATTTCTACTGAAACTACCTACTCGAAAAATGACAAAACACTTCTCAAGCAATAAAATGTATTTTTCAACGGTTTTTGAATCCATGGAACACAGCTGTGCCAATTCATTGTAAGACACTTGAGAACCGACTTGAAAAGCCAGTGCTTGCAATAACTTCGTGATGCGGTCGGGCTTTTGGATGCCGTCCCAAGACAAAATATCTTTGTACAGATAACTGTCTGTCAATAATTTCAAGCGCTCTAATTCTTGTCCAGGAAAATTGACAATCTCTGGATAATATCCGAAAACCAAACGGTGTAAAAGTTGTCGTTTTTCCTCCATCAACCCATGATGATTCACCATTTCTTTAAACGAAAAAGGAAACAATTTATATTCCCATTTCCGGCCTGTTAATGGTTCGTTCAAGGAGTTTAGCAATTCAAACGCAGAACTTCCAGTGGCGATTAGCTGCACATCTTTCAAAGTATCGGTGATGCGCTTCATTTTCAGTCCAATATCCTTGATCCGCTGTGCCTCATCGATAATCAGAATTTTTTTATCCCCCAACAAGGATTGTATTCTTAATGCACTTACCTGCTCATTGAAAATTTGTTGCACATCATAATCGTCTCCATTTAACCATAGCGCACTTTCCTGTTCAATGACAAGCTGCTTTAATAATGTCGTTTTTCCAACCTGGCGTGGCCCTAAAATAATGATTGCTTTTCCTTGGAAAAACTTTTGCTGCACATCCTCTTGAATTTGACGCTGAATCATGGCTTTTTTTGCCAAAAATAGAACTTTTTCGGAATGAAATCCAAGAAAGTCATGACTTTTTCGGAATGAAATCCAAGAAAGTTACTTTTTTAAGTCGCCGTCAAAGATAAAGCGAAGGTATTTTTCCTCTTGAAAGGATGGATTGTACGCTGGCACTTGCAAAAGAAGATCACTCAGTTTTTGGTGGTCTTCCATCGCTTTCTCGAGATCTTGACGAAACGTTTCCAGTCGATAGGAAGCAGCATGCCTTAAGTCCATCCACTCTTCGACAAAGTCCGCATGCACCAACAGTGGAATTTTATACCCCAAGGCGACATTCAGCGCTCCTGGAATTTGGTTGCGAAAATATTCCACCGCACTTTCCGTTTCTGGATGCACCAAGGGCCAGATGAAATCCGACTGTTTCACCATGCGATCAAACTCCTTTTCATCGACAAAATGATCATACATAGTGACGTGATCGAGAAGTTCGTTTTCTCGAAGCGTTTCTTTAAACTGCTGAACACCTTCATTGTTCGGGTCGCTTTTGCCTAAAAACACGAAGTGAAGACCTAAGTCTACCAGCTGTTTCATTAAACCAATACTTCCTGTCAAGTCCTTGCGGCGGTTTTCAACTCCCCCGATGATGGTTATCTGCTTGATTGATTTCCTTTCTGTGAATGACGTATCAAAGGATGGAAATCTCAAGGGATAAAATGATATGATTCTTTGGTCCGCTGTTGCTTGAATCTGCGACAAGAAAAAGTCGTTGAGCACAACATATTTCTTGATCTTTTTAGAAATTACTTTCTGTGTGAAACTGCCGTTGAATTTCCTTAAGGTATGAATGATTCCAATAAATTCCGTTGACTTCTTCGCCGTTAAACACAGGTTTCGCACATGTCCACCTTGGGCTGTATTGAGAATCACCTTGCGTATGTTGTGTGATTCAAAGTAAGCGTTCAATCTGCGCATCGTAAAAAAGTCGGCAAGTGCGCCTTGTGCCAATTTCACCGGATAAAAAACATCCACCAAGGCATGAAAAGAGGTGTTACGCAGCCAAACATCTTCGGTGCCAATAAAATAAACACGACAACCACGCTGCTTGAGGGCAAAAAACTGTGATAAAAGACACTCATCATGCGAGCCTCCAATCTCCACCACCGCTACGTTTTCCACCTTGCTCATACCGCTATTAACATTTCGTTTTTCGTAAGCTTTTCAGTACAAAGTAAATAAAAAAAGTCCCCTTTCTAAATTTGCAGCATGAGACTGATGAAGCTTTTTGCACTCTGCATGCTCGTCCCTGTGATTGGGTCCTTTACTCCTCTGCCAAAAAAGGAGAAGATTATTATCGTCATCGACCCTGGTCATGGCGGCAGTGATCCCGGACATACCTCTGAGATTAAAAACATCCAGCCCGAGAAGACATTAAACCTATTGATTGCCAAAAAATTCGGCGCTTACATCGAACAAAACCTCAAGAATGTCACCATCGTCTATACCCGCACGGACGATAGTTTCCCCAGCTTAGATGACCGTGTTGCGAAAGCCAATTCAGTAGGCGCAGATTATTTCATTTCTGTGCACTGCAATGCCAACGACCGAAAAACTGTTCATGGCACCGAAACGCATGTTCACACGATGAGTGCAAAGAAATCCGTTGGACTTGCACAAGAGTTTGAAAATGAATTCTCGAAGAAAGCAGGAAGGCATTCGCGTGGTGTGAAAGACACGGAAGACCGAGAGCATTCCTTACAAGTATTGAAATACACGCACATGACAGGCGTATTGGTTGAATGCGGCTTTCTCACCAACGATACGGAAGCGCAATACCTCAACAGTGCTACAGGTCAAGATGTGCTTGCTTCTGCCATGTATCGTGCCTTAAAAACCTTCATTGTAAAGGAGCATCCGAGTATTAGTTTCATAAAAACGACACCGACGAACAACGCAACACTTACGGTTAGTGGTGCCGCGGGGAATGAATCAGGCGCCTACGTTATCCGCATTATGTCCTCAAAAGGTGAAATAGACACCG
>JBILBT010000091.1:0-10529 GCA_044353545.1 Crocinitomicaceae bacterium
TTTTTTTATTTTTTGTTGTAAAGTTGGTTCAGTTGGCACATTGATTTCATCCATAAAATGCACCTTCGTTCCTAATTCAATATGCTTTGAATAATAATAGTCAGTAAAGCGCTGACTTGCATTCAATGGGATAATACAAAGTATTTCAACCTCAAACTGATTTTTATTTAGCGCTCGATCAAGTTCATACGTGAAACGTTCAGTCCCCGCCTGGTAAAATTCTGAAACGACAAATAAAACCTTTACTTTATTTTGCATCGAAATAGTCAATGATTGTGTTGCAAATTAAATCAATTTCATCGCGAGTTAACTCATAATAAAAAGGCAGACGAACGAGCGTATCCGTAAAATGATCACAATTTTCGAGTTTTCTTCCATCATGTTTGCTGGAGAAATAAGGACTCTTGTGTAGGCTGAGGTAATGGAAAACGGCTAAAATGCCCTTACTGCGCATAAATTCGATGAGCTTGGTTCTTTCTTCCAAATTTGGCAGGATCAACGCGAATAAATGGCCATTATTCGTTTTGCCTTCTGTACACTCGAGTAAGGTGAAGAAATTTTTGTCGGAAAGAGGTTTGAGCTTCTCATAAAAGGCATTCCAATGGGCTATTCGCTTTGATTGTATCTTGTCAATATTCTCCAGTTGAGCAAATAGAAAGGCTGCAATGATATCAGAGGGCAAAAATGAGGAGCCAATATCCATCCACCCATATTTATCCACTTCACCACGATAAAATTGACTTCTATTTGTGCCTTTCTCTCGAATGATTTCTGCTCGTTGTGCAAATTGTTCATCGTTTATGACAAGCATTCCACCTTCACCTGAAATTACATTTTTTGTTTCGTGAAAAGAAAAAGCCGCTAAATGGCCAATGCTTCCCAATGGTTTCCCTTTATAAAATGAATCAATCGCTTGAGCTGCATCTTCAATGACAAAAATGTTGTATTTCTTTGCTAGAGCCATTATTGCGTCCATATCGCAGGCGACTCCGCCGTAGTGTACAGGGACAATTGCTTTTGTTTTGGATGTAATTAATACCTCTATTCTTTCAACGTCGATATTTGGGTGGTCTGGTAATGAATCTGCAAAAACAATTTTTGCGCCTCTCAATACAAAAGCATTTGCGGTAGAAACAAAGGTATATGAAGGCATAATCACTTCATCTCCTGCTTGAATATCGATCAGTATGGCTGCCATTTCCAAGGCATCCGTGCAAGAAGTTGTCAATAAACATTTATGGAATCCGTATTTGTCTTCAAAAAATGTGTGACATTTCTTGGTGAACATGCCGTCACCCGAAATCTTCATTGAATAGACTGCTTCCTCTATATATTTCGTTTCATTTCCCGTTAAAAAGGGTTTGTTAAATGGAATCTTCATGCTTTTATATTTTTAGCAGGAACACCAACATAGATTCCACTTTCATCGATTGATTTCACTACGACAGTTCCAGCTCCAGTTCTAACTTTTTGGGTGATTGATATGTTATCCGATATGACTGTACCAATGCCCAAATTCACATGCTCCCCAATTGAACAAAACCCGGCGATATTTACACCAGGAGAAAAAATTGTGTTATTCGAAACTTTTGAATCATGAGCAATAATACATCCGTTGTAGATCAGGCAGTTATTTCCGATTTCAGCATCCATATCGATGATACATCCTGGGTAAATGATGGTTCCTTTACCTACTTTGACTGATTTATCAATAAAACAGCTCGAATGAATAATAGTAGCGAAAGGTATGGCTTTTTCAAATTGTAAAAACAATTCTTGTCTGAAATTCATATGATTATAACCAATTCCAATAATTAGTTCATCAAACATTCCTTGATTAAAGCGATCTTGAATTGAATCAAGATTCCCTAAAATAGGAAGGCCATTTGACTCTTTACCTTTTATTTTAAAATCATCGAAACACCCAACAATTTGGTAATGCTTGTCATTAACCGCATGATGCGCGATTTGTTTTGCTAAATCTCCAGAACCAATTATTGCAAGTCGTTTCATGGCTTAAAAAAAATTCAAAGCATTTGGGCCATTATTAAAGAGTAAATCTAAAATAGTAACCGTATGCTCAAATGGCGGATTTAATTGAGGATATTCTCGGTAATTAGAATAGTCCATCCAATGCATCTTTATTCCATTTGAAGTTAGTAATTCTTCTTGGAGATAATCTTTAGCGGCTGGCCCCGAAATGTAGTCAGTTGCTTTTGCTTTTAACAATAATTCCAATACCCTTTCTGCTTTTGTTTCGGTCAGAAAATAATTTCTTGAGTCATCAAAAGTTGTTTTGAATTGAAATATTTGTTGTGACATTTGAATAATCATTGCTTGATTAAATTCATGCAAATAGTCCCATCTTTTAGCGAGGTAAAATTCTTCAAAAAATAATTTGTAATCTTTAAAAAAAGGGGTCTTTGAGTAATTGGTTTCAATTTTTAACCAATGTTGTTTTTGCCATTTATCATCCGAAAGTTTTACCTCACAAATCAGTCTTTTTTCATTTGTCCCGCAAGGAATAGTAAGCCATTCAACTCCATTTGGGGTTTTAATTTTATTTCTATTTCTCCAATCGCCTTTTGTATACTGCAAATCATCATGAAAAATAAATTGATCACTTTTCTTAATTATATCAAAATACCCTTTCCAAGGAATATAATTCGATTGAAGAATTGCTATCTTTTTCATTAAGGAATCCACTTTAATTTTGGCCGAACGGCTCCATTTACCTTTCCGAAATAAGCGTAATTTCTTTGTCGATCTATAATCTCGAAGTGAACAATTTCATTGATGGCATACAAAGGACGTAAATCAGGTGTTTGAAGGTATAGCGTAAGTGTGTAGGTGCCATCATTCATTAAATCAGCGGGGATAATGCAGCGTCCAGAACAAATGCCGTCTGCAGACTCAAGAATATTTCCGGATCCGAAAACAATCTCTTCATTCATGTCAATAATGTCAAACGCCAATTTTAGAGAGGAATACTCAGTGAGATTCCAGAAAGAAAAGCTTATTTCAATTTCATCAGAAATACTTGGTAATTCGGGAGTAACTACTACCGATTGAATTCGAAGGTGTTCATTGCCAGGAGCAAGGAGTTTGTCGTCGAAAAAAACACTAGGTTTTAATTCGGATGCATTGGATTTTAAGTAATACTCCACGGTTTCATCTGCTGATCCACTGAAAGCCAATTTACCTCTATGCATAAGAATACCCGTTGTACAAAGTGATTTTACGGCCACTAAATTGTGACTAACGAAAATTACTGTTCTGCCTTGACCAGCAACATCTTTCATTTTTCCAAGGCACTTTTTCTGAAACTCAGCATCACCAACAGCCAAAACTTCGTCAACAATTAAGATTTCTGGTTCGAGATGCGCGGCAACAGCAAAGGCCAAGCGAACATACATTCCTGAAGAATATCTTTTCACAGGCGTATCAATGTACTTCTCAACTCCAGAAAAGGAAACAATTTCGTCAAACTTAGATTCAATTTCTGATTTGGTCATGCCCAAAATGGCTCCATTCAGGAAAATGTTCTCTCGTCCTGTTAATTCAGGATGGAAACCGGTGCCAACTTCCAGTAATGAAGCAACTCTTCCGTTAATTTTAATGCACCCTTTTGTTGGAGAGGTCACCTTAGATAAAATTTTTAGCAAGGTACTTTTACCAGCCCCATTTTTTCCAATAATTCCTAATACTTCACCTTTTTTGACTTCAAAATTTATGTCTTGAAGAGCCCAAACATATTGAGAATCCTCACTCTTTTCACGCGCATTTTCTAACGTGACCTTTTCATACGGGTCCTCTTTTCCAAATAATCGATGAATCCATCTATTCAAGTCATGCGACAAAGTGCCTGTACTTACTTGACCTAGTTGGTATTGTTTGTAAAGTTGTTCAACTTTGATGACGTTCATACTCTTTCCAAAGTTTATTTGTTAGACCGTGTCCATGAAGTTTTTTTCAACTCGATTAAAAATAATCACGCCAAAAAGTAAAACAATAATGCTGAATGCTGCAGCATACACTAATCCAATGGCATCAAATGACCCTTCACTGAAACATCCGTAGCGGAAATTTTCAATCAATGGACTTAATGGGTTAAAAGAGATGATGGTGTGCAGTTTTCCAGAAGTGAAACTTAAGGGATAAATCACCGGTGTAGCATACATTAGTAATTGAATCCCGAATGTGAGTAGAAATGATAAATCCCTGTATTTTGTGGTTAACGAAGAAAAAATGATGCCCAAACCTAGTCCCATAATTGCCATAATCAGAACATAAATTGGAAAAAGAAATAGGGAAATGTTCGGTGCAAAGGAAGCACCATTGAATTGGGTCTGATAAATCACAATAGCGATAAGAAGAACCAACTGAATGAATAGTTTTATAAGATTTGAAATAACAATGGAAATAGGTGTTGCCAATCGCGGAAAATACACTTTACCAAATATTGAAGCATTGGCGATAAATGTATTTGATGTTTTATTCAAACAATCTGAAAAATAATTCCACAAGGTAATTCCCGTTAAGTAAAACAGGATTGGATCAATTGAATCAGTGGGAATTTTCGCAATTCTACTAAAAACAACGAAAAATATTAATGTCGTAAAAACAGGTTGAATAATGAGCCAAATTGGGCCCAAAATGGTTTGTTTGTATACGGAGACAAAATCTCTTCGAACAAACAATAAAATCAAATCTTTATATCGATACAGTTCCCTTAAATTGACATCTAACCAATTGCGCTTTGGATGAATGATTTCTGTCCAGGTTTCTTTCTTCAATGACATAAGTTACATTCAGATACAATTATTACCAATAGTCCTCCAAAGCAAATTTATGTTTTTTTTAGAACAATTGGGATTAATCTTGATAATCGGCGTAATAGTTTTAACGTTTATTCCCGTCTATTTTTCTTAATAACTAAGCGAACTTAAAGCGAATCAGCAGATTAAAAAAAAAGCAAATTTTCAATTTTTGATTGTACATTTACTGATTGAACACTGAAATTAATTTGTTTATGTCAATAATGAATTTTTTAAGCAAGAATATTCTTGTATTCATGGTTACAATTGTATTGCTCTTGTCTAATTGTGGGTCTTCGTTTTCTCAAAGCGCACCAGAATTGATGTATCCAAATTCTTTGGAGGTCACAAAAGAGTCTACAATTACTTTTAGTTGGAATAAAACTTACTATAGTTCACCAATTTTTAAACTACAAATTTCCGACAATTCAGCTTTTAGTAATCTTCTTTTGGATGTTGATGTTTCTACGAATTCACATACGGCATCACTTTCTTTAATTAGTGGGACTAAATATTTTTGGAGAGTAAAAAGCACAATTGGACTCCAAGTTTCTGATTGGTCTGAAGTTAGGGGTTTCACCTATTTTTTGCCAACAAGTATTGGTGGACTCTCTGTATGGTTGGATCCAAGTATAGGAGTGCAATTGAATGGCACCAAGGTCCAAAAAATAAATGATCAAAGTGGATTATTGAACAATGCTGAACAATTAAATGCTTCACAACAACCTCTGTTCGTAGCTAGCGACTCTCTGATAAACAAAAGACCATCCGTCAAATATGATGGTGTCGATGACTTTATGGAAATGATTGATAATAATTCCTTAGATTTCTCTACTGAAATGTCCATTCATACCTTGGTGAAACCTAGAGTTGCCGCTGTAAACAAGACAATTTTGGCCAAGTGGGATTATCAAACTCAGGGTGCATGGGTATTTCAGACTGAGTTTGCAACTGCTGATGAATTAATGTTTTCACCTTGTGCATTCATTACGGATCCAGGAAATCAAAAAGTGGTAAGTGGAAATGCAGACATGATTTCTCAAAAACCGGCATTGTTGACTGTGACTTACAACGGAACTCAGTCAACAAAAGTGAAATATTACAAGAATTTAAACCCATTGACATCGTCAATCGTAGGCACAATCCCATCAATTTTACCGAATTGTACTGCAACCGTAAAAGTTGGAAAATATGGAGGAATAGCAACTCGTTATTATGATGGTGATATCGTTGAGGTGCTTGTTTACAACAACGTGCTCAGTGATTCACTAAGAAATTTAGTGGATACTTACTTGAGATACAAATACGCCCCCCCAGTATCTCTAGGTGCTGACACCTTGTTTGCAAACAATGCTTTGTGCGGAAATATCAAATTGAAGGCTCAGTCCCGTTACACCACTTACCTTTGGTCGACAGGTGCTACAACGTCTTCAATCAACGTGAGTGCCATCGGGTCATATTGGGTGAGGGTAACTGACTTCCTCGGTAATATTACGAGCGATACCATCCGCGTTTTACCACCCTTTGAAATGAACAACCCAGAGAACAATTTGATTTGTGTGAATTCATTCAATACATGGGCTCCGAGTTATCCTTCTCCACAATTCACGTATTTGTGGCAAAATGGTCTCACAACTCCAATTCTAAACATTTCTACTCCGGGTGATTATTACGTTAAAGTGACCGACGTTAATGGATGTTTCATTTATTCGGATACCATCACATTCACCATCGACAATTATACGAACACGGCCTATCTCGGAGCAGACACATCTTTGTGCGCTGGAAACTACCTAAGCCTTCAAGTTGGTGCTCCTGAAACTGTCGCTTACCAATGGGGTGATGCAAGTGTAAATTCAAGTTTGTTGGTGAATACCACAGGAACCTATTCTGTACAAACCACCAATGTCAATGGCTGTATAGCACAAGATACCATCAACGTCAACATTATCGGTGTCGCGCCTTTAGCACTCTTTACAACGGGAAATCAATGCGATCAAACGGCAGTAAGCTGCGCTGACCAAAGTGTTCCTGTAGGCGCAAGCCCTATCGATAGCTGGCAATGGACTTTTGGCGATGGTCAAGGATTCTCTTCTAGTCAAAGCCCGAACTATACGTACAGCGCACCAGGTTCTTATATCATTGAATTATATGTTTCTCAGGGCGGCTGTGGTGCTTACCATTACGATACGATTCAAGTATTTGAAAACCCGCAAGTGAATTTTGGCTATGCTGGACATTGCCAAGGAGCGACAATTCAGTTCTCGAATTTATCGGTTGCCGGAGGAGCTCCAATTCAGTCGTATGCATGGGATTTCGACATGCCATCGACGGGGGCTTACAATACTTCCACGATTCCCGTTCCTAATCGAATTTTTGACAACGCAGGGGAGTATTTCGTGAGTTTTCTAATCACTGACGGAAACGGATGTAAAGACAGCATCGTGCAATCAGTGATGATCGATCCAACGCCACAAACGGTAATCGATGTGATCAATAGCTGTCAGTTTTCAGCTGCGGATATCGTGAACTTGACGCCTATTGAACCTGGACTCATGTACAATTGGATATTTGGAGACAACTCCTTTTCAATTTTGCCAAACCCTGTAAAAACCTATGACCTCTACGGAACATATATCGTAACGCTTAATGTGACGAATACCTTCGGATGTGTAGGATCTCAAGCTCAAGACATTGAGGTTTATCCTAAGCCAACAGCACTCATGGATCTTGGTCCTTCTTGTGTGGGAAGTTTTGGAACATTAGGTGATGTGTCGATCGTGATCAGTGGGTCAATGGATTCTACCATGTGGATCATCAATGGAACGGATACACTTTATGGGAATAACGCCTCATACCCTTGGAGTTCCTTGGGACAGCAGCAAGTGGAATTGATTGCGTTTTCTTCGGTGGGTTGTTCTGCAACAGCAAATCAATTTTTTGACATTACAGAGACACTAATAGCTTCGTTTAATGCTGCATCGCCAATTGTAGCGGCTGGTGATCCAATTGCATTTGAAAATACCTCTCAAGGAAACGGCATTTACTTGTGGAATTTCGGTGACAATAGCTTTTCATCGCAATTAAACCCTAGTCATACATATGGAGACAACTATATTGATTCCACGCTGACGATTTCATTGATTGCCATGAATATCAGTGGATGCATCGATACGGCGTATCAATACATTCAAGTCCTTGAGCCCTCATTGGATTTGGAATTGTCTCAAATCTATGTAGATATCGACAATGGCTGGAATGTCATTGGTGTGAAAATGAAGAATACGGGAACATCAGACATCACAAAAGCATCTCTCGTCTTGCGCAGTCAAAAGGGCTTCCTCTTCAATGAACTTTGGGAAGGGGTGCTTCGCCCTCAAGACGATTCAATTTATGTGTTCAATGCGAAACCAAGTGCAGGATTTTCGGACCAAGACCGGCAGGATGCATTCTACTGTATCGATGGGCTAGGATTCAGTGCTAATGGCGAACAAGAAGAGGACCTAACAAACAATACGGTTTGTAAAGACATTGAAGGTCAACGTGTCATCCTTCTGCCTGTTTATCCGAATCCAATTGAGGATGTAGTGCACATATCGCTGCTTGTTTCTGTGACTTCCGAGGTTTCTATTGACTTGATCGACGCGAGAGGTAGATTGGTGAAATTGGTACTTCCAAGCCAGTCATTGGTTCCGGGTGTATTCTCGTATGATGTCCCACTTACTCAAATCAATGCGGGTGCCTATTTCTTGCGCATGACCACGGCTGATGGCGAGGTGGTGGAGAAGGTCACTGTTAAGTAGTTACTAGTTACTAGTTACGAATTACGAGTTGGATTTCAAGACATTAAGATTTTAAGATGTCAGGACTAGTGCACTCTTCGACCTGTTCAGTATTACAATCCATTGGAATTCGAAGTATGACCAGTGGCTGAGGTGCGATAGCAGTCTCGAAGCCACAGGAGACATAGTAGAATTGCGAATTTCCAGTTTCAAATTATCTGGTGGCTGAGGTGCGATAGCAGACTCGAAGCCAC
Source organism: Crocinitomicaceae bacterium (assembly GCA_044353545.1). GTDB lineage: Bacteria > Bacteroidota > Bacteroidia > Flavobacteriales_D > Crocinitomicaceae > M0103. The sequence continues at coordinate 8,854 of JBILBT010000091.1, forward strand.
AGGAGGGTTACGAATCCCCTCTGGGACCAAATTGTTTTTAAATCCGCCGAGGCGGGCGTAGCAACAAATTCCCGCAAGGATCAAATTCTTAATTGCCTCTAGGCATCAAATTCCCGAAGGGATCAAATTGCGTAGCATCAAATTCCTTTGTCCTTCGAAGCTCAAAGAGCGAAGAAGTGTCCCTTTCATCCACCGAAGCTTAAAAAGCGAAGGTGAATTGTCCTTCAGTCATTTGCTCATAAAGACGTCAAGAGTAGATCAATCTTCGAATTGCTCAGAATTAAAATACTCTAGAATTCGAAGTGTAATTAAGGTCTTGTAGCGCAGCGGGTCTTTTGTCTTATAGTCAGCCGCGGCTGACGGGTCTTTTGTCTATTCTCCACCATTAATAAGTAGAACTACGTAGACGCATGTGTACAAGCACTTAGTAGGTGTTACGCATGGCTATGTAAAGTGCGTTCGTAGCGCTGAGATTCTTTTGCCACGGGGCTTTCGTGGTGTTCCTTTGCTTCAACAAACGAACACACACACTATGAAAGCACAAATTTTCAACACAGTTATCGGATTCATCGGAGCAATGATGATCACATTCACAAGTCAAGCACAAACTGGAAAGGTTTGGGTAAGCATCAATGATTTTGGCGCGACAGGCTTGGAAGTGAAGGGCGGACGTTTAACATCTGCGGATGCGACGGTTCAAGCGATGATTACAAACTTGAACATTGTATCAGTAGAGCGCGCATTGCCAGCATCAAAAAACGCTGAGTTGCAAAAAGTGTATGAAGTAAGCTGCAACTGTGACGAGCAAGACTTGTTGCAAGCAGTAGCAAAGACACGTGTGTTCACAAGACCAGAAGTAGCGCCACGTTACGAGGCTTTGTATGTTCCAAATGACTTTTCAGTGACGTATGCAAGCGATTATGCCTTGAACTTGATCAACGCACAAGCAGCGTGGGACATCACCAAAGGAGATTCAATGATTACCATCGCAATTACAGATGCAAATTACCACCTTGGCCACCAAGAGTTGCTTGGAAAATACAACTACGTTGGAGCAAACGCAAGCACAGATTACACACACGGAACAGGCGTTGCAATCACAGCAGCGGGCGGAACAGACAATGGAGTAGGAAAGAGCTCAATTGGGTTCAAAAGTAGCTTACAGCTTCGTGCAATGAACTACAACGAAGTCATCGCAGCCTCTTATGCAGGAGCACGAGTGATCAATATGAGCTGGGCCGCAAGCTGCGCATACAACTACTACGCACAATTGTCTATCGATGAGGCATACGCAAACGGAAGTATCTTGGTAGCAGCTGCAGGAAACGGATCAACATGCGGAAATGCAGCGATCGAAGTATATCCAGCAGCATTCAACCACGTAATCTCCGTATCAAGTGTAGGTCCAGCAGACAACCACGAACGTACCATCGGAAACGCAGCAACAACACACCAACACAACGCTTCAGTAGACCTTTGTGCACCAGGATATGATGTAGCACTTTCAATAGGCTTCAATACCTACACAACAGGAAACGGAAGTTCATTTGCAGCACCTTATGTATCAGGAACAATCGCTTTGATGTTGGCAGTGAACAACTGCTTGACAGCAGAACAAGTGGAAATGATTTTGAAAAGCACATGTGTAAACATCGACGCACAGAATCCATCGTATG
>JBILBT010000327.1:0-3293 GCA_044353545.1 Crocinitomicaceae bacterium
TTAATGCACACATTCGCACGATTGATGATTTAAAAGTGGGGATGGTCTTGCCTGGAATTGTGACCAATGTGACGGATTTTGGCGCCTTTGTGAATATTGGCATCAAAGAAAATGGCCTCATACACAAATCCAATTTAGCAAGTACCTACGTGGATCAACCTTCAAAATTTATTGCCTTGCATGAACATGTTGAAGTGCGCATCTTGGAAATCGATGTTCAACGAAAACGTGTCGGTTTACAACGCGTTACGGATTAAGATTAAAAAAAAGAATGTACATTCGCAACGCAAAGACAATTTTAGGCGTCTTTGCCAAACTAAAACTAAACAAATGAAAAAAATTCTATTCTCTTTGTCATTCATCTTCATGACAATTTTGGCATTCGCTCAGAATCCAATCATTACACAAAACACATCAGGTCCAGCGGCTTGCGACGGGACAGCAACAATTGATTCTGCACTAGTCGCAACGAATGAAGTATGGATGGGAACAGGAATGGTTCTTCAACAAGGTGGAAACTCAATTTCTGGTTTGTGTGCAGGAACCTACTCAGTAACATTTACAACGGCCAATGGAAATATGACTTTGACTTTTACCATCGGTTCAGGAGTATTTAATCCTTGCGTGAACTTTTCAACATCAGCAACAGCAACAGACGCAACAAGCGCGATGATGTGCGACGGTAGCATGACAGTTACTGCAACAGGCGGTTCAGCGCCATACAGTTACACGTGGTCGAATGCTGTCACAACAGGTCCTACATTGATTGGGTTATGTCCAGCAACATACACCGTTTGTGTAACGGATGTGAACGGATGTGTGAGTTGCAGCGATGCAGTAGTAGCAGATGCTTCAACACCGATCGATTCTGTACTTGTCTTTTCAAACAACAGCTTTCCGAATGGAACAATTGCGGATTCATTGAACGTGACCCTCATTACTGATTGTGGGTTTACCTATGCTGATGCAGATTCAGCAGCCATAACAAACTTTTACACGACGAGTTCCGATTCAATTGCTGCCGTTTGGACAGTATGGGGGAATGGAGGTGCAGTTCTAGCACAATACACGGTAGCTTATGGAATCACAAATCCTGTAAATGGTGGTATATATTCCGCTACCTTGATTTTGTTCTGTGGTCAGAAAGCAAATGGTGTAAACACGATTGTGGTCAACGATCGAGTGCAATATAGCTCTGTTGGTATCAACGAATTGAATACAGCAGGATGGGCAGTTGTGAATCCGTTTGGAACATCATTGAATATGTCTTTCGGTCAAGAGCTGATTGGAACAGCATCTTTAATTGACATGGCTGGTCGCACAGTGAAAACGGCAACACTTGAACAAACGGTTTCAATGTCTATGAATACAGAAACAGTTTTGTCTGGAACATATTTCTTGGTGATCAATTCTTCCAAAGGAATGATGACCATGAAGGTGATTAAATAATTGTAATACTTGATGGAAAAGGGTCTGCTTCGGTAGGCCCTTTTTTGTTTTTTGGGACACTTGACATCTGTTGAATTCGAGGAAATAATCGGCCTTTTGTCGAGAAGCCGTCTTTTGTGCCTACCTTTGCACCTCATTTCAGAATCTCCTTTTGTCAACCAAAATTATTTTCTGACAAAAATTATACATGAATTTTAACGAATTAAACATCATCCAGCCCATTCTCAAGGCAATTGAGGAGGAGGGCTACACAACACCTACACCCATTCAGGAACAAGCGATACCGAAAGTACTGTACGGACATGATTTACTCGGCTGTGCGCAGACGGGAACAGGAAAAACAGCCGCATTCTCTATTCCAATCCTTCAATTGATTGGTGCACATGGAGAACAAACCGGAAAACGAAAAATTAAATCATTGATATTGACACCAACACGCGAACTTGCGATTCAAATCGGGGAAAGCTTGCGTGCCTATGGCCGTCATATGAAACTACGAAGCACTGTCATCTTTGGCGGTGTAAATCAAAACCCACAGGTGAACCAACTTCAACAAGGAGTTGACATTCTTGTTGCTACTCCAGGTCGTTTGCTCGACTTGATGATGCAGGGATTCGTTTCCCTGAAAGACTTAGAGATCTTTGTGCTCGATGAAGCGGACCGCATGCTCGACATGGGATTCATTCACGATGTCAATAAAGTGATCCGTGCATTGCCAGACAACAGACAGAACTTGTTCTTTTCGGCAACGATGGCGCCTGAAATCATGAAATTGGCAGCGTCTATTTTGCGCGATCCAATTAAAGTGGAAGTAACACCAATTTCTACAACAGCTGAAATTATTGGTCAGTCCCTTTATTTTGTGGACAAAAACAACAAGCCAAATTTGCTTTCTGATGTGTTGAAAGAACAATCTGCAGATTCGGTATTGGTTTTTACGCGTACGAAGCACGGTGCAGATCGTGTGGCAAAGCATCTACTGAAAATCGGAATCAAAGCCGATGCAATCCATGGAAATAAATCACAGAACCACCGTCAGCGTGCATTGAACAATTTTAAGGACCGATCCATCCGTGTGCTTGTCGCAACGGATATCGCTGCGCGAGGAATTGACGTGGAGTTGATGGAATTGGTGATCAATTTTGAATTGCCAAACATTCCAGAAACCTATGTTCATCGTATTGGTCGAACAGGGCGTGCTGGAAATACTGGGAATGCGATTTCTTTTTGCGATTTTGAGGAAAAGGCGTATTTGAAGGACATTGAAAAGTTGATCCATCAAAAGATTCCTGTGATTGAAAACCATCCTTATCCAATGGAGGTGTTTGAGATCATCAAGAAGGAACGCATAGTTCGACCGCCAAGAAATAAACCAAACGAAAAAAAATCAACGAAGCCAACGGCTGAACAAAAGGTAGATTCCGCGAAGAAAAAGGGAAAAAAGACTTGGTTCGGTAAGAGCGACAGGTATTAAGAAATAGGGGATGAGTTGAGCGTTTTTTTTATGAAATGCTCAACTCAATTTCCGAAAAATAAGTCCTTCAGAAACAGTTAAGGGGGAATCACTGTTGTTCGTGTAGAGCGAACCTGTTCCCAAACCCTGTGGCAGTGGGTTATCATATTCTCCTGCCAACTGACAGATTACGTCTAAACCTACATTCGATTCTAGAGCTGAGGTCATCCACCATTCAATATTTCGCTCTTCCGCCAAAGTAATCCATTCCTGTGTACCTGAAATGCCACCATGCAAACTGGGTTTCAGAATGATATATTGCGGCTGTATGGTTTCTAAAAGTTTAATTTTTTCCTCCTTGTCGCAAATCCCAATCAATTCTTCGTCGAGC
>JBILBT010000328.1:0-3284 GCA_044353545.1 Crocinitomicaceae bacterium
CATGGACATAATACCAGTTCCATGCTTCCTCATTGATGGGCTCACCAACGCTTCCAAGTACTTTGAGAGAATGCAAGTCGTAGCTCATCACATGTTCTTCTCCATAAGCCATCAGTGAGCGAATCGCCGTAGGTGCCGTCAAGAATTGGTTTACACCATATTTGTCGATGATTTGCCAGAAACGTCCAGCATCTGGATAGGTTGGAATCCCTTCAAACATCACGGTTGTCGCACCTGTAATCAGCGGACCGTAAACAATGTAGGAATGTCCCGTTACCCAGCCAATGTCGGCTGTACACCAGTAAATATCATTTTCTTCGTATTGAAATACATTCTGAAAGGAATAGGCCGTGTACACCATGTAACCTCCGCAGGTATGCACCACACCTTTCGGTTTTCCCGTTGATCCTGAGGTGTAGAGGATGAACAGCATGTCTTCGGCATCCATCATCTCTGCTGGACATTCGAGCGATTCACCAGACACGATCTCATCCCACCACAGGTCACGACCGTCCTTCATTTCTGTCGGCCAATTCAAGCAATTGTAGACGATGACATGTTCGATGCTTGAACACAGATCAAGGGCTTCATCCACAATGCGTTTCAAAGGAACTTGTTTGGCGCCGCGATTTAGTCCGTCGGATGTAATGATGACTTTTGCTTCTGCATCGTTTACGCGATCGGCAATGGATACAGCAGAGAATCCAGCGAAAATAACGGAGTGGACAGCGCCAATGCGTGCACAAGCCAACACAGCAATCATCAATTCAGGAATCATAGGCAAATAAATGCACACGCGGTCACCTTTGCCAACACCTTGTTTTTTCAGCGCATTCGAAAATTGACAAACTTTTTCATACAATTCGCGATAGGTCAATCGGATTGTTTCGTCTTTCGGGTCGTTCGGTTCCCAGATCAGTGCCGTTTTATTCCCGCGTGTGGCCAAATGACGGTCGAGGGCATTTTCTGTGATGTTGAGTTTTCCCCCAATGAACCATTCGATTTTAGGTTCTGTGAAATTCCAGTCCAGTACTTTATCCCATTTTCTTTGCCATTGAAACGTTTCCGCAATTTCACCCCAAAAGAGTTCTGGCTGCTCAATACTTCGTTTGTACTTCTCTTGATATTCCTCGAAAGTTCTGATTTGTAGGGAATTATTCATCGGATTTCATGTAATCGGTTAAGACAATATAAATGTAGCAATCTTTCTGTTTTTGAGCGAATAAACTAGTTTGGAAAAGCAGGAAAACTTTACGCATCTAGCTCGAATCTATTCCTACTTTTGTGAAAGCATGAAAATAGCAGTAATCGGTTGTGGCTGGCTTGGACTTCCCTTAGCAAAGCGTCTTATTGATTTAGGTCATGAGGTACATGGCTCTACAACGCGTGATGCTCACTTGTCTTTCCTAGCGAACAATGGAATTCAAGGTTTCGTGTATGATGGATCATCGCAGGCCCAGCTTTCAGAAAAGGTGAAAGAATCTGAGATTGCCATACTCAATTTCCCACCTTCTCGTTCTGCAGATTATGCTGCGCAGGTCAGCGATATAATTGCTCAATTTTCACCTGAAACCAAACTCATGTTCACCAGTTCAACTGGCGTTTATCAAGATCTTGAAGGCCCGTGCAGTGAATTGGCACCAATTCTTGCGACACATCCCGTTTTTTTAGCGGAAGAAGCTGTTCGTTTTTCTGCTAGAAAGTTTACGATTCTACGCTTAGCCGGACTCATCTCTGAGGACCGAAACCCTGTAAAATACCTCTCAGGAAAACAGAATACCGACGGTCAAAAAGTAGTAAACTTAGTGCATCGCGAAGATGTGATTGCTGCCATTCTCACTGTACTGAAACATGAGGCGTGGGAGGAAACATTTAATGTGTGTTTTCCAGTGCATCCAACGCGCGCTTCCTATTATACCGAGCAAGCTGAAAATCGCCAAATGCTGCCTCCGAACTTCACCTTTTCATTAGGTAACGGAAAAGAAATCAATTCTTTTAAAATGGTCCAAGACCTTAAATTCACATACAGGCACTCAATCTGAGCGAGATACTTCATTGATTGCTTAACTTTCCTTAACACATTACGGCAACATTTAACGTACTTTTGCGTCTAAGTAACTGATGCGGTCGTTTCTGTTTGTTTTATTGTTCTTGCTTGCCAAACCGGCAATGGCCTCTCACATCGTGGGTGGGGAAATGTATTACGACTATTTGGGGAACAACAATTACCGCTTTGTCATTACCATTTATCGCGATTGTTTTTCAACTGGTGCGGCCTACGATAACCCCCTATATCTCGGAGTATTTCTAGCAAATAATCAACTACTTCAAACGGTAGAAGTTCCTTTTCCCGGGAGCGTTGTTCTCCCAGTAGTTTTTAATAATCCTTGTGTCATTCCTCCCACAGACATTTGCATAGAAAAAGCTGTGTATACCACCATCATCAACTTGCCGCCAACTCCTGGTGGGTATACCGTTTCTTACCAGCGATGTTGTCGAGGACCAAACATTACCAATTTGAATGCCCCCGATGATACAGGTTTGACCTTGACTACACACATTCCCGGAAGCGAAACAGGTATTGCCATCAACAGCAGTCCACGATTCACGAATTATCCGCCACTGCTTTTGTGCAACAACGATGAACTCATTTTTGACCACTCTGCCACAGACCCTGATGGAGATCAATTGGTATATTCGCTCGTAGCACCTTTTGCAGGAGCCAATTCAGGAACGCCTGCTCCCAATCCGCCCCCACCACCGGTGTATTTCCCTGTGAATTGGGCAGGAGGATTTTCAACGGCAAACCCGCTTGGTCCGGGTGCAAGTATCAACATTAACCCAGTAACAGGTTTACTTACAGCAGCTCCTGAAATGATTGGACTTTTCGTCGTTGGTGTGCGTGTGCAAGAATACCGAAATGGGGTACTCGTTGGTGAAACTGTACGGGATTTCTTGTTTCGTGTGTTCAATTGCAACATTACCATGCAAGCGATTTTACCCATTCAAGAAGATCTTGCAACATTTATCTCCTACTGTCAAGGGTTAACGGTGCAATTTGAGAACAATTCTTACGGGGGAACCAACTACGAGTGGGACTTTGGTGTCAATGGCTTAACTACAGATGTAAGCACCAGTTTTACTCCAACATTTACCTATCCCCAACCCGGAATATATACCGCCATGTTGGTCGTCAATCCAGGATGGTCATGCACGGATACAGCCTACATCGAATTGAATATCAATAACCAACTTAGTATCTCCTACACGAGCGACGATTCCCT
>JBILBT010000329.1:0-3276 GCA_044353545.1 Crocinitomicaceae bacterium
TTAAGTCACGAGTAAATTCTGCATTTCCAGCTTCATCTTTTTGTAGAAGTTTCATAATGTGTTTGCGGTAGATAAGATTTTCTTCGGTTAATACTTCAATCTGTTTCCGGAGAGAATCTACTTCACGGCGAACAGTTACAATTTCTTGACGAACAGGATTACCAACCTGATAGTTTAGACCACCACCATATAGAACAGATGTCATTTCTGGTGTCTAATGAACTTTTAATTCAATACATATAACGCACTTAAGCGATAAGTGTAATTATTTGTATATTCAAAATTGGGGATTATAAATTGTAAAAAATTGATTGATAAACCTTTCCGTAGATTTCGTAGAGATGATTATTCCAATTCGCTGTATGAACTGTGGCAATGTACTTGCAGATAAATGGCTGTACTATCAAGCTAAGGTAAAAGAATTACGTGGGACAAGTAAACCAACTCCAATTTATATGGATGGAAAGTCTGTTCCGGATACTGCAGAGCTAAAAGTATTAAATCATTTGGGTCTAAAGAGATATTGTTGTCGCAAGCATATGCTGACCCACGTTGATTTAATTGATAAGATTTAAACAATAGATAAAATCAAAAAGGTAAAATCAAAAAGGTAAAATCAAAAAACAGTATAGAGTAAGCAAGAAATGGAATTCTTTATTCCAGGATTATTACTATTTTTAGTATCAGTTGTTATATCATTTATTTTAGCTCCAAGATTTACTCCATTAGTTGTTGCATTATTATCAATGGTATTTTTAACTTATGGCGTATATGATCATTATAAGATGTTTGCATCTGAATATCGTCTAAGTACTTGGCAACAATCTTTAAAGATTTATGCTCCGGCCATAATGATTGGTGCCATAATTATATTTATAATTTATTCAATTCTTGCATTTTTTACAAAAGGTTCAGTACCGGTTCCACCGATTCCAAATGTAACCGAACCAAATGATAACAGTGTTACAAATCAAATAGTTGAATCACTTAATAAGGTTGCTAATGTATTTACAAATAATAAAAATACAAATGTGGTTGACAAAGTAAATAATCAGATAAATAATGTTAATAAAAACCGAACAAATCTTTTGGGATTAAATAATGGAAATGGAAATGGAAATGAAAGTGAAAATAAAAATAAAAAAAATAATGGAAATCTTTCTAGAAGTTTTTTGGAAACAATATAATAAGAAATAATAGGAATGGCTCGTAAAACTAGAAAACATCAATCAAGTAAAAAACAAAAAGGTATACATTCAATTCCTGAATTACGGCGTTCATTTGAACACATAGAATCATTTGTTAATGAAGGAATTGCATCAAAAGAATCAAAAGAACAAATTGTTAAGGATCTTCGTAAGGAATGGTCCAAAGTCTTTTTTAAAGATCTTGACAAGAAATCTGCAGAGGCATTTGTATCAGATAGAATGAATAAAAAACATACAATTCGTCGTAAAACAGCAAAACATCGTGGTGGTGCTACTAATCCAGTTACTGGAAGTCCACTTGATTATACAACTCGTGCTGGTATTTACTTAGCTCCTGGACAAATTCCAGATAAGGCTGGTCATTTACCATTATCAGATGGAGGTAAATCATCATACGGTAGTTATGTACAATATGTTGATAAAGGGTTCTGGAATCCAGAACCTGGTCAATCTTATGATCCAGTACCAGGTCAAACACGTTTCCCTACATCAACACCTGTAGGTATGGGAACAAATACTGTCCATTTTGGAGCAAAAGGTGGAAGTAGAAGAACTAGAAGAAGAGGAGGCTCACAATTTGGAGCAACATTAGATCAGGCTTTTACACGCCCTATTTCAGCATCACCTGTAGCAGGAAATCTTCAAAATATGCAGGATTTATGGTATGGAAAGAACGTAGGACCATCACCAGATCAAGTTCAACGTGGAGTTAATTATCAACTTGGATCAGTTTATCCTAAAGCTGTAACATTTTAATTAAATTTAAATATTAATTACAATAATACTTATTAATTAATAAATTATTAAGTGTTGTAAAAAGCAATTAAAGAAGAATAATATAATATGCTAGATAGAAAATGGCACTAACTGGAGATGAGGCTAGAGAGCTGTCAAGAACTTTAATTGATAGGTATTTTAGGACTGTATCTTACCCTTATACCCGTCATCATATAGATTCTTTCGATCAGTTTTTACAACAAGATTTAGTTAATATAGTTAAATCTCAAAATCCGATTCTGATTCTGAAAGACCTTATAGATGATAAGACAAATACTTACAAATATAAGGTTGAAATCTTTGTTGGAGGTGAGGATGGAACTGCAATTGAAATAGGTACTCCGACAATCAGTCTTCAAAATACAGATGAAGTTCGTGTATTATTCCCCAATGAAGCACGTTTAAGAAATCTTACATACGCGTCACAAGTATATGCCGATATTATTGTTAAAATTGCCTATACTACAGTAACAGGTCAAGTAATAGATTTATCACCTCCTCCAGAAACATTTCAAAAATGGCCACTCTTTAAAATTCCAATTATGCTTCATAGCCGTTACTGTATTCTTAATAATAAACCAAAAGAATTTTTAAGAGAAGTAGGTGAATGTCCTTATGATAATGGTGGTTATTTTATTATTGATGGGGCAGAAAAGATACTTATTACAAGACAAGAACAGGCATTTAATACATTATATGTGACACCTCAAACTGATCCTAAGATATCAGTGTATGCATCTATTTCTTGTTTATCTTCTGAGACTCGTCAGGTTAAAAGAATCGCTTTTGCTCTAATGCGTCACGTTGAAAAAGAAAACTTTACCATTCATCCAACAATTCAAGTTTCTTTACCATTTGTAAGAAAAACAATTCCATTATTTGTATTATTTCGCGCACTTGGATTTCAATCAGATGAAGAAATTCTTAAAATGATTTTTCCTGATTTTGATAGCCCAGAAGCTAAAATTCTTTTACCTAAACTACAACCATCCATAATTGAAGGATTTCCCTTTCTTAATACCTATACAGCAATCCAATATATTAAGACATTAACAAAAGGGTTTTCAGTTGCTCACGTCTTAGATATTATTAAGAATCAATTATTCATTCATATGCCCAATGATTCTGCCTCACAAGCTCTATATCTGGGTGAATGCGTCAGAAAAATCTTACGTGTATCTGAAGGATATGATAATAAAACAGATCGCGATGATACTAGAAATCAACGCTGCCTAACAAGTGGGTTCTTAGTACAAGAACTTTTTAATAATTCCTATAAATTATGGATTAA
>JBILBT010000092.1:0-10444 GCA_044353545.1 Crocinitomicaceae bacterium
CGAATGGCCCGCAATGTCTGGAGTAGAATAGGAAATACAAAGCATGTCTGTTTGGGCATCCATCCCGAGATTCTCTGATGCCATGGCCTGAAGGGCAAAATTTGTTAGGTAGGTATTGGCAAAAGGCATTGCTGTGAAAAGTGAGAAGTTATTTTTTCCTGCAGCAAGCGAAGTTGCATTCATTTGCCCCAAATCATAGGGAAATGTTGGCGACGTTTTACCGGAAAGAACTTGTTCATAGGGCGAATCATCGGGCCCTGATGCCGTATAACTTGAAATATCGTAGAGTGTGTTCCACGACTGTTTCATGTACTTTTCAGCATTATCACTGGCATTAAAGTCCTGTACCCATTTTGGCAATTCACTTTTAAAAAAGGTACTTGTAATGAATTTTCCTGTTGCATAATCAAACCAATACGAGCCATCGCTCATATGTCCACCCGGCAAAATGGCACTGCGGTCCTTGATGGAAACAGACACCACTTTTGCACTTGGATACGTCATTTTGAGTTGATCCGTAATGGTATATGTTTTTAAATTTTTTGGTGAACACATACCTCCAGAAGTACTTGTCCCAACTGATTTCTGGGTCGAGTCATAAACACAATTCAATACTTTTCCTGAGTTACGGTCATACCAATCATTCCCAACGATTCCATGATTGGCTGGCGTCGTTCCAGTGTAAATACTTGCGTGACCAGGACCAGTATATGTTGGCACATAATTGTACAGGGTGGTGCGGCAATTTGTGCCGTCTTGCATAATTTTATTGAAGCCATTTTCACCAAAACGCTCTTGATAGCGGTAGAGGTATTCGTAACACATTTGGTCCACCACTATACCTACAACAATTTTGGGTTGTACTGACTTCTGATTGAATGCAACAAATGGTAAACTGAGCACTATGGAAAGGAGCAGGTTTTTCATGCAATAAAATTTGATGCTTAAAATTAGTCAAAGCAATACATTCGCGTTCATTTCACCATTAACTTTACAATAAAAAAAGATGCTCGGATTGAAAATGGCAACTGATCCTCGATGGGTAAACATCGTGGAAAAGAACATTCAGGAAATTCTCATTGACCATGCCTTTTGCGAACAAAAGGCAGCAAGCAATGCCATATCGATGATTGTGCAATATCCACAATACCCAGATTTAGTCGATGCCATGACCGCCATTTGCCAAGAAGAGATGGAACATTTCCATATGGTGCATCAGAAACTTCAAGAGCGCGGACTCACCCTAGGGTTCGAACGCAAAGATCCTTATGTTCATGATTTATCCGATTATTTAAAAAAAGCTAAAAATACAGGTTCACGCGCGAGCCATTTTGTCAATCAAATGTTGTTTGCCGCTATGATTGAGGCGCGCAGTTGTGAGCGGTTCAAAATACTATCAGAAGAAATAAACGATGAAGATTTGCGTGCATTCTATCGCTCATTGATGGAAAGTGAGGCAAGGCATTATACAACCTTTTTGGGTTTTGCACGCAAATATGGCGAGGGAATTCCTGTAGAAGAACGTTGGAACGACTTCTTAGAATTTGAATCTTCTCTTATGGAGAAGTATGGGAAAAACGAAACCATGCACGGATAAAAAAAGGGCGAATGTAAATCCGCCCTGCTTAACTATTGATTGAACTTGCTTATAATACAGCAAATTTGATTTGTCCTACTTTTCCGTTCTTCACCGTTTGGAGATAGAATACTCCGCTTCGCACATGTTCAAGATCGATCAAATGAGTGCTTTTCATGATTTGTTGTGATAAAACGATCTTGCCATTCATATCGTACACCTTTAATTCTTGACCAATTTCCAAACCTGAAACAACAAACTGTCCATTGTTTGGATTCGGAAGCACCTTCACCCCATTGTAAATCAAATTGTCTATCGATGCACAATCTTCAACGGATAGCAGCAAGTTAGATGTTCCAGCGCAACCATTTGCATCAGTGAATGTAGCTGCTAAGTTGTGAGTACCCAATCCAGCGATCGTTGGGTCGAATGACGTTCCAGATACACCTACCCCAGTAACGATCGTGTTCGCAGGCGATACTGTCAATTGAATAGTTCCATCATTGATGCATACAACATTGTTCGCTGCAGAACTCGAAATTGTCACAACCGGCAAGGCATTTACTGTAATGTAGTTTGTCAGTGTTGACGTGTTTGACCCTGCAGCATTCGTTACAGTCAACGTAACAGTGTAAGTGCCTGGATTAGCATAAACATGCGAAGGTGCTTGATCGACAGCAGTGGTGCCATCGCCAAAATTCCAATCCCATGTTGTAGGTTGATTCGCTGAAAGGTCATTGAATAATACTGAGCTATTGACACAAACCGAAGTTGACGACGTATTGAAAGATGCCGTAGGCGCCACGGCCGGACCTGCTTCATTGAACATGATTTTGAAGTCATCGAAATAGAAGCCATCTCCAGTTGTTCCATTGTCAGATCCCAACTTGAAACGAACTTTGATCACTTGACCAATGTAATCGCTCAAGCTAATCTCCTCAAGCACCCAATTCGACTGAACCCCTTCGTATACAGGTTGATTGTTTGGTTGAACGCTACCATTTGCACTGGTGCCAGGCACCGTATAATTCCCACATTGACCAATCCATGTTGTTCCACCATTTGTTGACACTTGAAACTGAACGTAATCGTAATCTGCCTCAATATTCCACTTGGCATAGTATGAAATCCCTGCAGAGGCCGCATTCGTCAAATCGATAGTTGGCACGTACGTATAGGTTTTTGATGCGATGTTATTCCCGTAATTTCCTGTTGGGCTGTCCGTGTAGGAGGTAGATGGAGAAACGAAGGTAGATGCTGTTGTACCCCATGTCCCTGTCCAATTGGCATTTGAGCCTGTTTCAACAGCTTGCACAGTCAGTGCACCATAGGTTTTAGTAATGGTGTCTTTTTTCACCCACATGCCATTGTCTGTCTTCAAAATGTACTTGATTTGATCGCCAAACTGAATGGCTGGATTCAACACATAGGAAATCGCACCAGAAGTATTCGTCATCAAAGGAACGTTGTAGACCATTGGCGCACCAACAGACTGGACGTTCAATAAAGGCTGAATAGACACCGTAATGGCTCCGTTTTCGCGTCCCAAACGTTGAGCAGTGTGCGAAAAATTACCTGTTAATGTTGCCACTGTTGAAGGATCAGCATCCTTAACAACCAAGTACTTGCGGCTAATGTGCGCAAGCACTAAGTTCGGGAATAACATATCCTTACTCGTCGCAACAATTTCTGATGCTGGCTGCCAAAATGCCGTACCCACTTCTGGTGTGTGTGCAAACACCGTGTCTTTTACGCCAACACCTATATCTAGTTTATACATGTAATCATCAGAATCACCGGACGCCGGATACAATGCAGAACTTTTGATGGCACCATAGCCGTTATACAGCACCATATGGTTTGATTCTGCTTGGAAATAATTGTGGTGGGGAGCAAATTCAGCTGTAGTAGTTCCAATCGGGAATAAAATATCTTCAGCATACGTATGTGCATTGAACGCAGTGATAAAATGGTTGTTTTGCACTAACCAACGAATTGCTTGAACCTCAGGCTCAGAATAGGCCGCAGTTCCGCAATAGGTATCATTGCTAGTGTTCGTACTCGTTCCTGTTGTTCCCCAGCCGTAGCCATAATTTCTATTTAGATCCACCCCGTAAACGCCACCACCGTTGTTTCGGCGATTTTTACGCCACATACCTCCACCGTTCGCGTTGGTTGATTCGTTGTATAAGTAACCGTCCACATTAATACATGGCACAAAGTACAACTGCATGTTGTCAACAATGTACTTCACCTCATCGTTGGTGTTGTAATTTTCGAGCATGTACCACATGAAGAAAACTGTTTCCATCAAACTCATTGGTTCACGCGCATGATGAATCGCCGTGTATAGAACCTTTGTCTCTGTACTTTCGTCCGTGTTTGGATTGTCAGACATTCTCACATAATAGATCGGACGATTCTCACGGGAGAGAAACGTTGAAATAGGTGCTTTTGCAGTAATCAAATTTGGATAGAGCGATGCCATTTGGTCCAATTCGGCAAGCATCTCGTTGTATTTGAGGTAGCCACCCATTGTTCCTTGGTTGAAGTTACTTGGCGTAAGCGGACTGAATCCCGAGTTAGCACCAGCTCCAGAACATGTTGCATTTTTGGGCACATAGCCACTTGGATCTGACATGTGTTCGATGTAATAGGCTTGAACATCCTCAATCAATACTTCATAATCGAAGTTATTTTCATTCATGATGGCAATTTCCAGATTGGAGAAATCGGAAATAAAGAAAACACCTTCTTTGCAGGTGCCATGGTCCACTGTAACACCAAGGTCACCTAAACGCTTTAATTCTAGCGCGTCAGCAAAAACCTTGACGCGTGAATAAGATGTTTGGGCAATGCTGATTGTGCTTAAAACAGTAAAAAGGAGAGTAATTAGTTTTTTCATTTCTGGCAAAGTTTGCAGCCAATTTACTGCTTTTTTTTATCCATACAGCACTTGTTTTCCATTTAGTTAACTAGGCATACAAAAGCCTTTGAACTAAACATCTAATAAACAGGAATTAAAACACTTATATTGACACCAACATGACGAATAATTTGCATTTCAATGATCCATTTCACAATGATTCAGAAGGCAAGATTATGTCAGTAGAAAAGTCTATTTTTGGTAAAAATTCTAAGCTATGTCCGAAAACAAAATCACCTTTGGAAAAATCTTTTGGCCGAGTTTATTGGCCATATTCATCATGTCCATCATTGGGTTGTTCATTTTTGTATTGATCATCGGCGGAATCATTGGGAGTTTTGGTGAATTCGGTCCAAAACCCTTATCCATTAAAAACAACACCGTATTGCACATGACCTTAGACGGTGAGATTGCAGAAAAATCGAGTAGCACGTTTGATCCAACTTCATTTAACTTGAACCGCACGATTGGCTTGAGCGACCTGCTTTTTGGTATTGAAACAGCAAAAAACGACGAGAAGGTAAAGGGGATTTTTCTTGAAGTAGGAGATTTAAATTGTGGATATGCCAGCACGCGAGAGATACGTCAAGCACTTATTGATTTTAAATCGTCGGGTAAATTTATCATTGCCTACAATGCGGGTGAGGTCATTACACAAAAAGAGTATTATTTAAGTTCAGTTGCCAACGAGGTGTATGCATTTCCATCCTCAGCAATGGAGTTTTTTGGACTTGGTGCTGAGCTTATGTATTTCAAAAACACATTGGACAAATTGGATGTTGAAGTGGAAATTATCCGCGGCAGCAACAATGATTTTAAAAGTGCAGTCGAACCATTTTTTCGCACAGACATGAGTGATTCGAGTCGCGTTCAAATCGAACGTTATCTCGCTTCCATGTGGGAAGACATTCGTTTTGACATCTCGAAAGAACGACATGTTTCCGTTACAAAACTGAACGACATTGCAGAAAAGGCGAGCATTCGAAGAGCCAATGATGCTGTGAAACTTAAGCTTATTGACGGTGTGATGTACAGAGATGAGATCATAGATATGATTTCGAAGAAAATTGGATTAGATGAGGATGAAGAGCCCGAATTTCAAGCTTTTGAAAAATATGCACGCAAAAAGTTTTATTCGGAACAGACCTTAACCAAAAAAGATGATCCCAACATTGCCGTCATTTTAGCAGAAGGAGAAATCTCTACCGATGGTGATGGCTTAACATCCAAAGAGATTTGTAAATTATTTCAAGCGGTGCGAAAAAGCAGCTCCATTAAAACCGTTGTTTTCCGTGTAAATAGTCCAGGTGGAAGCGCATTGGCAAGCGATGAAATCTGGCGAGAAGTAGTATTGACAAATAAAACAAAGAAAGTCATCGTGTCCATGGGTGATGTCGCTGCTTCTGGTGGGTATTATATCTCAGCTCCTGGAACAATGATCTTTGCTGAACCAACAACAATCACGGGTTCCATCGGTGTTTTTGGGATGATTCCATACATCGGAAAGATGCTTGAAAACAAATTGGGGATCACCTTCGATCGGGCAGGTACAAACGCCCATTCGATTATGTCGCTCATGAAAAAACTGACTCCCGAAGAGTTGAAAATGATTCAAGCAGAAGTTGACTTCACCTATATGGAATTCCTAAATCGTGTTGCTGTAGGACGAAACTTATCTGTTGAACAAGTGAACATGATTGCGCGAGGACGTGTGTGGACAGGCAGAGATGCCCTTGAAATAGGTCTTGTCGATCGCTTAGGCGGACTGCACGATGC
The DNA here is from genome assembly GCA_044353545.1 of Crocinitomicaceae bacterium. Taxonomy (GTDB): domain Bacteria; phylum Bacteroidota; class Bacteroidia; order Flavobacteriales_D; family Crocinitomicaceae; genus M0103. The sequence continues at coordinate 6,279 of JBILBT010000092.1, forward strand.
CATTCAATTTGCGTCAAAAAAAGCGGGAATCAAGGATAAACGAGTGTTGTACTATCCATTGAAAAAAGAAGACATGTGGCAAGAACTACTTGAGGACTTTGAAGAAGAAAATGGAGATCTGGTCATGACACGAAGCAAGCTGCCGGAGGTTCTTAGCTCTTCCTACGAATCGTTGCTGCGCATGAGCAACCGATTTGGTATTCAAATGCGTTTGCCTTACGATATTACGATTCATTAACCATTGTTCCTGCGGTGGTAATTCCGTTTTTTACTGGTCCACTTGTATTGGCGCTTCGAGCTAAAATTACTTTTGTAAACCGGCTTTAAACGATAAACCAATCCGACCGTATGTTGCACATAATCCGTTTTGGATGTCCAAATATCACTTACCAAACCAAGTTTCCCAGCTGTTTGCAAGCGTACCCCCCAACTTTTGGAAAACCATAAATTTGCACCTAAGCTTAGACTCACCATTGGCGTAAGTGGTGCTGACATTGTTTGTCGGTAGGTTATTCCAACTCCAAAAGCAAAATACAGATCCAGCCACTGGGCATAATACGCCATGCGCGGCAAAAAACTATATTTAATTGACGCATCTACAGCAGCAAAAACACCCTTTACCCCCGTCGAATCATTGATCAACTTTGATGTCGAATAGCGGTTGTAAGAAAAAGCGCCATCAAAGCTCCACCCTTTTTTTAAATACATGTCAATGGATAAGGTCGTCGGATAATAAAGGTAATTCCAGGAGTTTTGATAATCTAGCAATTTGGAAAATGCCAATCCATTATCATCGACCACGTTCCATCCAAGGCCAAACATCCATCGGTATGGATCATTTTTTCGTCGTAGATATTGCGATTGAGCATTTGCAGGAGCCACGCACCCACACAAGGCAAGTGTAAAAAGAAGGAAAGCAAATTTTCTCGTGTTCAATCTAGACATAAATTTTTGTTCTCGATGATTTAATTCTTGCAAAGGTAAGGAAGTCCATGAAAAAAAGAAGCCCCCGAAAATTCGAGGGCTTACACTATCTTTTTAATTACTTCGAAGCGAGCTCAACGAAGGCATCGTACGAAATTTCTTTCTCAGACAATTTCACCGTACTTTTGAAATAATCTGTTAATTTTTGCTCTGCGAGCATGTCGTAAATTCTCGTTGCCTCCTCTTTGTTGCCAAGAACTTGAAGCGCTGATTGCGTCAATTCGTTATCGTCAGGCGCAGGAATTCCGTACTGCGCATAATTGCTTACCAACAATCCTTTTGTGAACTGAATGACCTCTTGGTTATCCAACTTGATTTCATTGTTTTTAAAGATACTTGTTTGTATCAATTGCCATTTTAAGCTTTTCGCATAGCCATCGTATTCTGCTGTCAATTGTTCGTCAGAAATTGGTTTTTCGTTGGACAATTTAATCCAGCGCTTTAAAAATGCATCCGGCAATTGAATGGCCGTTTTCTCCAACAACTCGTCATAAATCGTGCGTGTCAACAAGCGATCTGAATCATTTGCAAACATATTTCGAAGATCTGCAGCAATGCGTTCTTTCAATTCTTTTTCAGACGAAATAGCTCCTTCACCAAATAAACGGTCAAAAAGTTCTTGATTGAGTTCAGCTGCTTGCATCTGTTTGATCTCATTGATTGTCAATTGGAATTGATCAGAAATTGTATCCAATGCAGATTCTTGAATACCAAGCATTGAGGCCGTATCGCTTCCACCGCGAGAAACATGCGAAGGATTTACACGCACTTTGTCTCCAATTGCTTTACCTTCTAATGATTTCTTCGTTGCAGGATCCTTCACAAATTCCATGGAGATGGTTGAAGAATGAAGAATTCCTCCTTCTTTAATTTCTCCATCTGCATTGAGTTCGACGAATTGTGCCAAAATCATGTCTTTTTCACCTACAGTATCTGCTGAAATTAACTTCCCGTAGCGACGAGAGAGGTCTTCGATTTGTTTCGAAATTAACGCATCATCAATTTTCACTTTCACATGGTCGAATTTGCTTTTCGAAGACAAGGGAAGTTCGAATTTAGGACTCAAACCAATTTCAAACTGAAAAGTGAAATTTTCGGGCTTGTCAAAATTGCCATCCACGTCGATGCCTGCTTTTGGGATAGGATTTCCAAGAATATCGATTTTATTTTCTGCGATAAACTTGTACAATCCGTCATTAACAATTTTATTCAACTCATCGGCAAGGACACCTTTACCATATTGTTTTTGTACGATTCCGAAAGGCACATGACCCGGACGGAAACCTGGAATCTTTGCCGTTTTACGGTGTTTTTCCAATGTTGCTTTCACCTTATTCTGATAATCCTCAGGTACGATTTCAACCTTCAACAATGCATTCAATGCATCAACATCTTGACGAGTTACATTCATTTTAATTTCAATTATAGCTTAAACAAAAAAGGTCTCGTTTATCAACGAGACCATTTTCAGTGCGGATGGAGGGACTCGAACCCGCATACCTCTCGGCACCAGATCCTAAGTCTGGCGTGTCTACCAATTTCACCACATCCGCAAATTTATTTCAAATTAGGTGGTCCGACTGACGCTACCTTCCCTTTCGGGATTGCAAAGATAATGGTTTTATTTAGAGAATGAAAAATCAATACAGGAAAAAAATGAATTTTACCATGAACAACATCTTCTTTTTGTGGAAAAGTCGTGATAACTGAATTCTCAACGGAAAGGTGTTCGATGTAAATTTGTAGCATTCAATTTTGGCAATGATTACATTAGATCCTAAAACGCTTCCTGTACCTAAAGTCCACCAGTATCTATTAGGTGCTATTGGACCACGACCAATCGCGTTTGCATCCACCATCGATGCTGAAGGGAATCACAACCTGGCACCGTTCAGTTTTTTCAATGTATTCAGTGCCAATCCACCGATACTTATTTTCTCTCCTGCTCGCGCTGGAAGAAGCAATACCACCAAAGACACCTACAACAATGTAAAAGTGATTCCGGAGGTTGTGATTAATGTGGTGAATTATGACATGGTGCATCAGATGAGTTTGGCCAGTTCGCCCTATCCATCTGGAACAAGTGAATTTACAAAAGCTGGATTTACAGCTTTAGCCTCCGAGACAATTAAACCAATGCGCGTAGAAGAAGCACCTGTTCAGTTTGAATGCAAGGTGAATCAAGTGATCGAACTTGGCACTGAAGGTGGCGCTGGAAATTTGATTATTTGCGAAGTTACCCGCATTCACATCCGTGAAGAAGTGCTTGATGAAAATGGCATGATTGACCAGAAAAAAATTGATTTGGTGGCACGCATGGGTGGGAACTGGTATTGTCGCGCGGACGAGCATTCGATGTTCGAAATCACGAAACCAATTACAACATGCGGCATCGGATTCGACCACTTGCCCGCTGATATTCTCGCGAGCAGCGTTTTAAGCCGAAATGACCTTGGACAGCTTGCTGGGATCGAAGCGCTTCCTGACGAAACCGATGTAAATGAATACAAATTGTTAGAATTAAGCGAATTGTTCGTATCTTTAGAAGACGACGCGAATGCCTTGGAAAACGCCCTTCATGAGCGTGCAAAAGAATTGCTTAGTGACAACAAACTGGACGAAGCGTGGATGACGCTTTTGGCTTTTAATAATGGATGAATCAATAACAATTAAAATAAATCAACATGTTTAAACTCACGGGATCCGTAAAAATGGTGGGCAATACCGTTCAAGTATCGGAAAAATTTTCAAAGCGCGAATTTGTGGTAACAGATGCTTCCGGCATGTATCCGCAGGATATTATGTTTCAAGCAACACAAGATAAATGTGTTTTACTGGAAGGGTTTCAAGCCGGTGATCAAGTAGATGTTTCATTTAACTTGCGTGGACGCGAATGGACGAGCCCAACAGGTGAAGTGAAATATTTCAACACGCTTGAGGCATGGCGAATTGAACGTTCCAACCAAGGAGCTTCAACTGGTCAAGTGGGTGGACAAATGGGTGGAATGGCACCAGTAAATTTGAATCCTATTGTCGCTCCTGCAGTTTCGGCTCCTGCCGCAATTTCTGAAAGCGGCGCAGATGATGACCTACCTTTCTAAGTGAAATAGAAAAGACATATACGAAAGTCGGTTTTGCCGGCTTTTTTTTGTGCGCGAAAATCGGAACGCGTTATTTTTTTT
>JBILBT010000093.1:0-10387 GCA_044353545.1 Crocinitomicaceae bacterium
GAAGGTCTATGTCAATCGAAAACACGGCGCTGTAACAACCTTGCGGCAGCTCGTTCCTCCCTTATTTGTCATGTATTTAGTGGTGGCGCTCCTGTGCTTACTGGACGATGGATGGCTGCAAGTTGTCGCGTTCATACCTTCCTTGCTCTATGTCCTGGTGGCATCGATGATGGCTTTTCAGTTGAGCGATCGATCCAAAGACATTTTTGGCATCATGCGCACCTTTCCCATTTTGCACCTCAGTTATGGGCTTGGCTATCTCGCTGGAATGTACCGCTTCCTCTTGTTAAGAAAAAAACCGTCGGATAAACAAAAGCGCCTTTCGCGATAATCCGTAATTTCAACCAAAATTTGAATTTCAACACATGATTCCTTTTTCACCGCCACGCATCGATCAGAAAGTGATTGATGAGGTAAGTGCAGCATTGCAAAGTGGATGGATAACCACAGGACCGCGAACAAAATTGTTTGAAAAGCGCATCACAGAATATTGCGGCTGCCAAACAACCGTAGCAGTGAGTTCTTGGACCATGGGCATGCAGGTATTTTTGCATTGGTGGGGCATTGGCCCTGGCGATGAGGTGATCTTGCCTGCATATACCTATTGCGCCAGTGCGAATGTGATCATCCATTCTGGCGCAACACCCGTGATGGTGGATATTGACGAAAAGGATTTCAACATTTCCCTTTCAGCCATAGAGAAGGCCATTACGCCGCGCACGAAAGCCATTATTGCCGTTGATCTTGCTGGATTTCCCTGCGATTTTGATCTAATCAATGCCTTGGTAAAACGCGCAGAGATACGTTCACAGTTTCAACCTGCATCGACTCAGCAAGAAACCTTGGGGAGAATTGTCGTAATCGATGATGCCGCACACAGTTTTGGGGCAAGCTTACATGGCGTGCATACAGGCGCCCTGTGCGATGTCTCTGCATTTTCCTTTCATGCGGTGAAAAACCTGACCACAGCTGAAGGTGGGGCCTTGTGTTTCAATCTACCAGAGCCCTTTAACCACGAGGACATTTACCGCGAGTTTTGCACTTTGATTTTACATGGTCAGAACAAAGATGCCTTGGCGAAATCGCAAAAGGGGAATTGGCGTTATGATGTCGAAGAACCTGGATTCAAGTGCAACATGACCGATTTGCAGGCAGCCATTGGATTGATTGAATTGGACCGATACCAAGAAAACCTAGACCGACGTAAAGAGATTTTTGGAGCATACGATAGAGCATTCGAAAATGAATCGTGGGCACTGACTCCTATGTACCATACGGATACCAAGGTGAGTAGTTATCATCTTTACCAATTGCGCATCGATGCAGCCAGCGAACAACAGCGCGATGCTATCATGCAAGCCATCTTCGACCAAGATGTTTCGGTGAATGTGCATTTCCTGCCTTTGCCAACCTTGACGGCGTATAAAAAGCGCGGGTACGACATCAACAATTATCCCGAAACGTGGAACAAATACCACAACGAAATCTCATTGCCTGTGTATTATGCATTGACGGACGAACAAGTTCAGATTGTTGTGAATGCGGTGAAGAAGGCGGTGGGTGCAGTTATGAGTTACGAGTTTTGTGGCTCCACCGCAGCGGACACGTGAAGCACCCGAAGCCACGAATTAAGAATGTTTGGTGAGTTGACACTCAACAAGAAAAAAATAAAAATCCCCTCGTGGAGGGGCAAGGGGTGGTTTACACAAGCTTCCTAAGCAATAATGCAGGTGTCAATACCAAAGAAGTTCACTAAAATTCGCTTTTGATATTCCGCCCCAGCGGCTTTTCCGCAGTGGAGGTGAGCGAATAAAACCTGAACATAATTCAAAATGACCAAAAGTACGCTGTGCAATTTAGATAAAACATAAAGGTGGTTTTAGTCGGACAACAATGATTACGAATTACGAGTTTGTTGGCTTAACCGCAGCGGACACGTGAGCTAATCGAAGCCACGACTTACAATTACTCTTGATTGTTCTTGCCGATTATCACAATGAAGCTATCAAGTTTTATGTGATGTGTTTTCCTGGATTTTTTCTAATCAAAAATGGTTGGCTCGATTCTGATAAATTTTCTTGATTTATACGTATTACTTTTGTATTTTTATACGTAAATAAATTGTATGGATTCAAAGCTCACATTGAAATTAGAAAAAGAGGTCATTGAGAAGGCGAAATTTTATGCAAAATCTCAGCATACGAGTCTCTCAAGGTTGATTGAGAATTATTTAATGACCATCACAAGCGAAGAAGATCAAGAATCCATTACGCCTCTAGTGAAAAGTTTGTCCGGAATAATAGACTTGCCAGAAGATGAAAAAGAAGATTATTCAGACTATCTAACAAAAAAATACAAGTGATGACGCGTGTTTTTGTTGATACCGACATCATCTTGGATCTTCTTGCCAAGCGTATACCTTTCTATTCTTTTTCGGCCGAGCTCTTTTCACTTGCGGACAAAGGCAAGCTTCAACTTTGCGTCTCATCCCTTTCGTTTTCTAATCTCAATTACATTTTAACCAAACAGTATTCAACTGAGCAAGCACGAAAAATGCTGTTTAAATTTAAAACACTGGTTCAAGTTCTTCCCGTTACAGATAAAACGGTAGAGTTGGCTTTATCTTCTGACTTTAAGGATTTTGAAGATGGAATGCAATATTTCACAGCAATCGAAAGTGATGTTGCGATCTTAATTACCCGAAATTTAAAAGACTTTCGAACGGCAAAAATCGTAGTTATGACTGCAGAGCAATTTTTAAAAACCCACAAAGGGAGTGGTGAATAAGTACAAAGCTTTTCATTTCTATTTTGCGTCATAAACACCTTGAACTTTTTACCTTTGGTCGAATTTAATTTTAGCAATCGAATTTGAAACGTCTCTTCGACATCCTTGTAAGCATTCTTGTTCTCTTGGTATTTTTGCCAGTTGGACTTGTCATGTCCGTTTGGATTGCCTTTGAGTCTCGAGGTGGGGTGTTTTACCGTCAGGAGCGTGTAGGCAAGGACGGTGTGCCTTTCAAGATGCTGAAGTTTCGCTCAATGAAAAAGCATGCAGACCGCGAAGGCACTTTGACTGTTGGGATGCGCGATCCTCGCATTACGCGTTCGGGGTATTTCATTCGCAAGTGCAAACTGGATGAATTCCCTCAATTTATCAATGTGCTACGTGGTGACATGAGCATCGTTGGTCCTCGTCCTGAAGTGCAGGAATATGTGAACTTGTATTCACTAGATCAGCGCAGAATTTTATCGGTTCGTCCAGGAATTACAGATTATGCTTCCTTGGAGTTTTTTCGAGAAAATGAGTTACTAGGAAATTCCATCGATCCAAAGAAGACCTATATCGAGGAAATTATGCCGGCAAAAATTGCCCTAAACATGCAGTGTATCGAGCATCCAGGATTGGCTCAGGACATTAAAATCATGTGGCGGACATTCATGAAGATGTTGCCTTCGGTTAAGCACTGATCAGAAAGGCCAATCCGCAGCCGATGAAAATGGAAATCAATTTCAACAAATTGAATTTGTGATTTTCACTGGTTTCAAAGATAATCGTTGTCGAAATGTGAAGGAACATCCCTACGACAACAGCGAGTATCACATGATAATCCAAGCCTTGCAAGATATCAACACCACACATGCCCAAAAGTACGCCAAGTGGTGTCATGATGCCAAAGGCCATCAATATAAGCCAACTTTGCAGCTTCGTAATTTTTGTGTTAACCAACAAGGTCATTAAGGCAATCGCTACAGGAAGCTGATGAAACAAAATACCGAGAAAAAGGGAATTCCCATGGTCGTGATTATGACCTGAGTCTACCATATTGCCCATGAGTTGATTTCCCAGAGGAATTCCTTCGAGAACAGAATGAACGGAAAGCGAAATGAACAATCCCCAAGGCATTTTTTGTCCAGCATGCACATGAACGTGTCCGTGTTCAATACCCCCTGAGAAGAATTCAAGCAGTAACTGAACTAAAAATCCGAGTAAAATAAATAGACCGATGGACGAGTCTGAATCGTGGTATAAATCCGGGATAAAGTGTGTAAAGGCAATTGAAAGCAGAAATCCACCACTAAAAGCCAACAAAAGCTTGATGATTTGCGCCTTGTTGGTTTGGTGAAGATACGTCACAAACACACCGCCAAGGGCAACGGATCCAATCAAACTACCAAATACTATCCATTCCATGTTAGCGCTTTCTTGCAATCAATATGAGTCGATCAGATGATTCTGCCTCAAAAGGGTTTAAATCAAAGTCCCCAAAAGTACGAATTAACTCAAAACCACAGGCGTCGAGCAATGCACTAAAATCTTGATCAGTGATGGCTTGAACACGCTCTGTATACTGAAAATCTTTGCCAGAATCGCTAAATTCAATGTCTTTGAAGATGTGTGTGCCATCGTAGCGTCTTGAGATCTGAAACGTGGTACCTTCCACTTCCTTCATTTCCTCTTTCACTAGGGTGTTGATGACCCGCACGGCATTCATGAAATCAATGACTAGAATTCCTTTTGAATGAAGCATCTCATGAATGGAGGTCAAGACACGTTTATTCTCTTCTGTTGAATCAAAGTATCCGAAGCTTGTGAAAAGATTCATGACCACATCAAAGTGCTTTCCAGGAATAACTTCGCGCATGTCATGGACCACAAATGACAAGGATTCATTGGAATGTTTCGCAGCTTCTGCAATGCTTTGTGGCGCTAAGTCTGCACCAATGACATCCATTCCACAGGCATTTAGTGTAATGGAGTGACGACCTTTTCCGCAGGCTAAATCCAGCACGGTATGTCCAGGTTTCAACTCAAGAAAGTCGACAAGATGTTCCACAAATCGTTTGGCTTCATGATCATCTCGATTGCTGTATAGTCTATGATAAAATGGGGAATCGAACCATTCGGCAAACCATTCTTTATTTTCCATGCTGCAAAGATACGATTCTGTGTTGTCTGTTTGTTACTTTTTGGGGGCACCTTGCTGAGTGACTCACAATTATGTATATTTGTTTCACAAGATTTTTGAACGTGTCTTTATCCAACATATACCAATTGTATCGCTCCATGGAGGAGGAGAATGTCATTCTCTCGTTCAAAGGCATCATCACGGCAGATTTGCTCACGTCAGTGTTGCATCTTATGGAGGCGAAAATGGAAACGATGGATGAGGCTCCTAGAACACGGAAGCGTGTATTCAGTATTCTAGTGGAATGCCTTCAGAACATTTATCATCACCTCGACGACAATTTAACAGAAGCCGACTTTGAGGCACACAACCGTTCAGCAGTCGTTTTAATTTCCAAAGTGAACAATCAATTTCTTATCCGCACCGGGAATTGCATCAATATACCCAAGATCATGGGTCTGAAGGAGCGTTTGGATTTGATCAACTCCTTGGACAAAGATGGTTTGCGCGAGATGTATCAAACGAGCTTAAGCGAAGCGGCCATGTCACCGAAGGCTACGGCAGGTTTAGGGATGATCGATATCGCACGTAAATCAGGAAATAAACTCGATTATGAGTTCTTGGAAATTGACTCAAAAATTGGGTTTTTCTGCCTCAACATTTTAATTGATTGATTCATCATGTCATTGACAGCACTGCATATATCCCCAACTGCATTTACCCCTGAAGTAAAATTCGACCCGATTGCTGGTAAGTTTGAAATTAAAGGTCGATCAATTCCTGAAAATGCACATGAATTTTATAACCCTTTAATCGACTGGGTGAAAAGGTATTCAGAAAATGCTGCAGATTCAACATCTGTGGATGTTTATTTCGAATATTTAAATACATCTTCTTCGAAATCTTTGATGCACTTATTCAATGCCTTTGGTACCATTTCAGGAAAAGAGGTAAACATCAATTGGCTGTATACACAGGATGATGAGGCAATGAAAGAAGCAGGTGAAGATTTCAATACCATCGTCAACTTGCCTTTCAACATCGTAGCAACGGATGCGATTTAAATCGTGAAAAGAATAGGGTTAACGGGTGGCATTGGCTCTGGAAAAAGTACCGTAGCGCGAATTCTTATGGCCATGGGGTATCCTGTCTATTTTTCCGATGACCGCTCAAAATTCCTCACTGATACGAACCTTTCGATTCGAAAAGGACTTACTGAACTTATTGGAGATCATATTTACAAAGGAAATCAGCTCGATCGATCAACATTGGCACTGGCTATTTTTTCCGATGAAGCATTGCGGGTGAAGGTAAATCAACTCATTCATCCCATTGTGCGCTTGGACTTCGATGGCTGGGTAGAAGCGCAAACCCATAAAATGGTTTTCAATGAAGCGGCAATTCTCTTTGAAACGGGAGCAGCGGAACGCTTTGATGCGATGGTTTTGGTGACTGCACCGGAAGAGTTGCGTATTTCACGGGTAATGCAACGCGACCAATGCACACGTGAGGAGGTCGTGAATCGCATCAATCACCAATGGACGGATGAACAAAAAATCAAATTAGCGGATGCCGTAATCGTCAATGATGATGTGCAACCCTTAATCAAGCAAGTAGAACACATGCTGATCCAATTGGCTTAGTTGATAACTTCGAAATCGTCGAAATCGTCATCCTTTTTTGAGCCGCTTTTAAATCCAGCACTTGAGCGAACAAAAGGACCACCTGAAAGCAAAAACAGAATGCCATTCCACATTTTGAAGAGCATGGTGATCAAAAAGAAAAATCCAATCACCTTAAAGATGAATCCAATAACGGGTGTGTCTTCAATCGCGATGATGCTATCGTGAAACCAATCACTAATCGGATTGATGGAGAGGTCTTTGAAAAATATGAATCCAATAAAACAAAGTACGGATAGCGCAATGACACCGATTTCTGCTTTCAGGTTGAAGTTCTTAAATGCCATTGGTAGCCCACTTCCCATCATCCCGAACATCTTTGCTTGCTGCTGATTGGATTGAAGCTTCCCCACAAAATACATGGTCAACACCAGGGCCGCTAGTCCGAGTTGATAATAGCTTATTTCACCCCCTTTTAAGTCAAGGCAAAACAGAAAGGTGACGTCCGCAAGAAACACATACTTAATGCCTTTAATGACGTACTCTTCAGTGAATGTTTTCTGCTTGTTCATGCTTGCAATCACCAAGATGAATTCAAAAATTCCCCAAATAAATCCGTAGATGGCGAACAAAACACCCATGCGGAAAATAAAATTCAATAATTCCATGGACACAAATGTCGAAGATTAATCGGAATTATCATAGGGAATAGGTGTTATTTCATCCATTTGCTGTGGCATTTCAATTCAAGGGTCCTTTATGTACCTGCAATTCATTATTTTTGATTGATAAAACTTAACCATGAAAAACACCTTTCTATCTCTCGTTCTTTTTGTTTCGTCCATTTTTTCGCTCTTCGCGGAAGAAGGAATGCTTATCCCTTCGATTATTTCAGCATTCGAATCAGACATGCAGGCCAAGGGGATGAAATTGACTGCCGAGCAGATTTACAGTGTCAATCATTCAAGTTTGAAAGATGCCATTATTCACTTCAACGGAGGGTGCACCGCCGAATTGGTTTCGTCACAAGGATTATTACTGACAAACCACCATTGTGGCTATTCGCAAATTCAATCGCATTCCTCTTTGGAGAAGGATTATTTGAAAAACGGTTTTTGGGCGAAGAACTTTTCGGAGGAATTGACAAACCCGGGGTTGACAGCCACGCGCATGGTGCGAATCGACGATGTAACGGCTGGAGTATTGGAAGGAATTCTACCGAGTACACCGCAAAACATCAGGGAGGCGACCATCTCTGCAAACATCGATAAACTGATTCGTCAAGCAATGGCTGGAACACATTACGAGGCGGAAATTAAACCATTCAATTACGGAAATCATTACTACATCATTGTCAAAGAAGTGTTTAAGGACATTCGTTTGGTGGGAACACCTCCAAATTCAATTGGTAAATTCGGAGGAGACACCGACAATTGGGTTTGGCCTAGACATACGGGTGATTTCTCGGTTTTCCGCATTTATGCCAACAAAGAAAACATGCCAGCGGCCTATTCAAAGGACAATGTGCCATATACACCTCTTCATTTTTTACCAATCTCCTTCAAAGACCGTAAGCCGGGAGATTTTACCATGGTCTATGGTTTCCCTGGTGAAACTGAACAACATGTGGTTTCCGATTACTTGACATTCATTATGGATGAGGAACGACCTGTACGTATCGGGATGCGTGAAAAATCATTGAGTGTGATTGATGCGGCCATGCGCGCTTCAGATGAGGTGAGAATTAAGTATTCAGCCAAGCAAGCAAGCATTGCGAATGCCTATAAAAAATGGATCGGACAAGTAGATGGATTGCGCCGCTTGGATGCCATTTCAATCAAGTTGAAGCGTGAAGCAGAATACAATGCGATGGCAGCAACTAACGATGAATGGCAACAAAAATATGGCGGTGTCATCGGACAGATGAATGCCTTGGTCGCCTATGGAAAGAAATGGGAATTCCTTCAAGCCTTGCATTTCGAATACCTGTATTACGGTGCCGAGTATTTTAAATTGGCAAGGGGTATTGAAGATCTTGTGCGCAATTACCAGCGTTATGTTGATAAGGGTGAATTGAATGCAGCCGTTGAAAAACTAATTAAAGGTGCCGATGGTTTCTTTAAAAACTACGATGCAAATGTAGATCAGCGCATCTTTGAATTGCTTACCGATGAATACCGAAAGCACTTGATAAAATACCCATTGCAGCTTTTGGAAGTGAACAATCAACTGAATGCAAAGGACTTGGCCATGAAGATTTACACAAAGTCCATTTTTACGGATAAAGCGCGTTTCGTTGCCTTCTTGCAAGGATTTAAAGCATCGTCCTTGAAGAAAATCACAAAAGACCCTGGATATGTCTATTTCGAGGGGATTTTTAGCGCCTACAGAAACGAAATCATTCCGTATTTTCAGGACTTTGATGCCAAAATGAATGAACTTCTTAAAACCTATGTAGCAGGTAAATATGAGATGTTTCCAAATGCCAAACATTGGGCCGATGCCAACAGCACCTTGAGAATCACCTACGGACAAATTGAAGGATCTTCTCCTACGGATGGTATGATGTATACCGAACACACTACCTTGGATGGGATCATTGCGAAATACAATTCTGGAAATCCAGATTTTGAACTTTTGCCACGTATGTTAGAACTTCATAAATCCAAAGACTATGGTGATTATGGTCAGGACGGTGAATTGTGGGTGTGCTTTACAGGTTCAAACCACACCACAGGAGGGAATTCTGGTTCGCCTGTGATTGATGCCGAAGGAAATTTGATGGGCTTGAATTTCGATAGAACGTGGGAAAGTACGATGTCTGATTATATGTTCGATGCCAACCGTTGCCGAAATGTGGTGGTGGATATTCGCTATGTGTTATGGGTGATGGATAAGTATTCAGGTGCCAAACATCTCGTTGACGAAATGGTATTAGACCGCAATTGATTTCGGTTTGAAGCGCTTCATTGTTACACTCCTTTCAGTCGTATTGCTCTCACAGCATTCGCGTGCTCAATTTTCCACCGAAAGCGATCAGCAATTGATTGAGGCCTTTGGTCCAGATTTCTTGTGGGGAACGTCATGTTCAGCGTATCAAATTGAAGGGGCGTGGAATGAAGGTGGGAAGTCGCCCTCTGTTTGGGATGAATTCACTCACCGCGACGGGAAAATCTATCAAGACCAGCACGGAGATACGGCAGTAGATTTTTACCATCGGTATAAGGAGGACATACGTCTCCACAAAGAATTGAACTTTAAGGTATTTCGCTTTTCCATTGCCTGGTCGCGGATCTTGCCAAATCGCACGGGCGAAATCAACCAAGAGGGCATAAATTTTTACCACAAGGTTATTGATGAATGTTTGACGCAAGGCATCGAGCCGTGGATTACTTTGTACCATTGGGACATTCCTCAAGTATTGGAAGATCAAGGGGGATGGACAAATCGAGGAGTAGTAGACTGGTTTACGGAATACACGCGTGTATGTGCTAGAGCCTATGGTGCAAAGGTCAAGAATTGGATGGTGTTCAATGAGCCCGCCGCCTTTACCAGTTTGGGTTATTTGGTAGGTTATCATGCACCTGGTAAGCGCGGGATTTCAAAATTTATGCGTGCGGCGCATCACACCTGTTTGGCGATGGCAGAAAGTGGTCGAATGATTCGTAAGACGGTTCCTGACGCACGTATTGGAACCAACTTCAGTTGTTCCTATGTGGAGTCCTTTGATGGGTTGAAAAAGCACGACAAGGCCGCAAAACGCATGGATGCGATGCTCAATCGATTGTTCATTGAGCCGAGTTTGGGGATGGGCTATCCGATCGCTGATTTCCCAGGACTGAAACGCATTGAAAAA
>JBILBT010000330.1:0-3247 GCA_044353545.1 Crocinitomicaceae bacterium
CTCCATACGCATTTTGGCAGGCTGCATAAACCTTTTCCAATTCAGTCTCATTCATTGCTGCAATGAGGATAGCAGACTTCTTAGAACGAATATTCTTTAATTTCGATTCATCTATGACTTGCAATAATTGCTGCAGCCAAACCAAATATTTGGGATTATGCTTTTGCCAATAATTAGCTAAAACATTTTCAAATAAAGGAGGCACTTCTGATAGATACTTATCTACTTCAATGTCAATTTCATCTTTAGCAGTTTTACCTTTATATTTAAGAAATTCCACAAAAGCATCTTTTTTATCTCGTCTGAAAAAATGTTGAGGCTTAAATAATTCCAAAACATCCCATGGTGATTCTAAGCTGTATTTGATACAGTATTCCCAATTGTCCCTTAATTGTAAAAGTTCTTTTGAAACTAACCCTTTATACATCTCTCGTACATGAGGAATGTACTTTTTTAAGGTAATCAAATCCCCATTTTCATTTCCTGGATAAGCACCTCTGATGATTTCTTCCCTGTAAAAAAAAGGCATCACTTTCCAAAATCGATTGCAAAAACGAAAGTCGTTTTCATTCTTTACATCAAGGATTTCGCTCGAATTAATCATGCTCAATCGAGATAGTCTTACTATACAAAATCTCCTTTTCTCCAAACAAACGCTCAGAAATCAATCCTTTAGAAAGACATTCATCTACCAATTTATTTGACTCAACTATTGGAATAGACTCTTGAGTATATTTCAAACTACTAATAAACTCGCACCATGGCTCTTGGCCCATAGCATACACATAAACCTCTTTCGGGTTGAACATATTCACTAAATGCATACCTCTTTTATGGTCACAACCTGAGAGTGTTCGTGATTGGTCATTTTCTCTAGATACTTCATCCAACATTAATGGCCCGTATAACCAAGTCAAGGGAGCTCCATCGCATTCCATTCCTAAAAAGATAACATCTACATCCCCAACAATTCGATGAATGTTCTCATATAACTTAGGCTCCATCACTCGCGAATCAGCAGAAAACAGAAGAGAGAAATCTCCCACTTTCACATGGTAACAAGTTTTAGCTTTAATATCCAGATCACTGTGTTCACCTGTGAATGGCAAACCTGTAATCGAGCAGTCCGAACGATTTATGGTTTCCATCTCATCAATTTCAATGACATTTTTGAACCCAATTTTATTGAACATTAATTTCAATTTTGGATCCTGTAAAGCACCGCCACCAGAACGAGGTACAACAATATTTTTAATACGATGCCTCAAAGGAAGAAGCGTCTCAAGTAGAATATGATCCTGATGATTGTGCGTAATTAATACATAATCAATTTCATCGGGCAAATCATAATCTGAAAAATGGTGAACTTGAGTTGGGTATCCATAGTAACTAATCAAGGGATCAATTAAAATGTTCAAGTCCTTGGTCTCTATAAAAATGCAGGCATGTCCAAAATAACGCATTCGCACTTTATCACCGGTATATTTTTCATACGGAACGGGAATGTCATCAGTAAAGAAAGTCATGAATAATTCATGTTGTTCTTCAGTTAGATTCAACCTCGATGCGAAATCCTCAGGAGAACCAGGGATTCGTTTCATTCTTGATAATTCATCAATTATTGGATTGTCAAAAGTTAGAGGTAATTGAAGAATATTGGATTCATTCAGTTTCGGGGTGCTTAATGAGAATGGTCGAGAATCATTGTTTGTAATCCATAAAGCAATCGATTGAAAATTTTTGTCGTAATATTCTGTATGGTACAATAATTCCTCAAACATTCTAAAAGATAAATTATTATTCAAGTCATATACTAACTCAACATACCCTTTTAAAATAGGTGGGATTTTGTCGTATAACTCTTCCAATGCATACCCTTTAGGATGTGATTTTAGCAACTTATCTAATTTACGAAACGCAAAAGCCAATTGCACCATTTTGGACTGTTTATCTAGCGTTTCAGTAAGTAATGCTTTCACCTCTCCGGAACGATCATACCCATAGTCCATGAATGGCCCCCCTAACATTTTGGGGTCTTTTACTGCTTCCATATGTTGTTCTGGGGAATCTACATATGAATTCATAATCTCAATGTGACGCTTTACAACATTCATTGCAGCAGTGCCTGGAGAAATCAAATGAGACCATGCATACCATCTCATAAATAATGGCTCTATGACAATGTTAGGCTTCAGATATTTCATAACTAAACTTCGAATAACAAATAAACATTACAAAGAAAACAATAATAATTAAACTTGAAAATCAATTGATTGTAAAAAACCCTATCGAGTGAAGCTCTTTGAATTCAACTAACGTTAGATCACTTAAAATCATAAGTAATGTAATTTAAAACTGACGGTTTGTTCAAGAAATAAAATCACAACACTTCTTGTTTCCAAAAGTATTTGCTACACATTTTTGAATTCAAAGTCGAATTTCTTTCTTATCCAGGATTTGGAAGGGGTGATGCAATTGGAGTATTCTCGTGAATTTAAATTATATCAGTTTGGACCAATTCACTTTTGAAGCAGAAAATGATTTTACACTTACCTAGAGATGACAATTTTTTTCTGAAGTACCTGATTGCCAAATGTTATGGAAAGAATGTAGGTTCCTGAATCGAGTGTGGACACATCCAAATTGATTGATTTCTTATTTGATTTTTGTCGCAATTCACATTTTCCATCAATAGAATAAATCTCTATATTTTCAAAAGCTTGTTCACTTTTTATTTTGAGTACGTCATTTGCAGGATTCGGATAAACTGAAAGTAGCTTATCATTTTCGCTCAAAGAATTTGTACATGATTCTACAGTAATAACGTAGTTTGTTGAAACTTCTTGACCCGTGAGCTCATCTGTTACTGTCACAGTGTAGGTTATATCTGAAAATGGGCTCACAATAATTTGGGACGTATCAGCTGACGAGAAACTCCATTCGTAACTCAAATTATTAGATCCTCCTGTTGTTGAACCAATCAATGTCAAAGATTCACCTGCACAAATGGTATCAAAAACTTGAGATGGAGACTGTAAGTTTTTCTTGAGTATAGTAAATTCATCTAGAATTTGCCCGTTTGATCTAAGGTATTTTCCATCCAATCTATTGCGGTTGATATCGATTACAAAGGAACCACAAACATTATCCCCACCATCAGAAAAGTACATCACAGGGTGATTCAATGAAGGATTTGATGTCTTACTACCGGAATTTCCACAAACCACATACACCGTTCCATCTTCTG
>JBILBT010000094.1:0-10348 GCA_044353545.1 Crocinitomicaceae bacterium
ATGGACATCACTTCCTTTTCCAAGTGAAGAAGATTGGGATTGAAATGGTGAAAAATGGCGAGTCAATCGATTGAAATCATCAAAGGGACTTTCAGAAATGATCAATCCCTTCCCCTCTGGGCATTCCACATCCTGATCAATAAGAATAGTCGTTGCAGCGCTTTCCAAGGCCTTTTTGTAATATTTTGGATGATCGACGAAAACTAAGTCACCCGGAACCACCATGTGAATTTCATTGATCCCAGTAATCTGATGACTTGAGTCTCCCTTGTATCGCGCACCGAGTAGTTCAGCGAATTCTTTTAATGTGGATGGAGTGGGAAGTTTCATGCAAATTCTTTTTACAAAAATACGGGCTTACGCCCCACCATTTGGACGATTTACATGGATTTATCATCGCGACAATGTTAATTCAGAAACAATGCAAGGAAACACTTTTTTTTAATACGTTTGTAACGACAATTTGTATTGCCTCAAACAGCTCATAAACATTGGAATTAGACAAGAATCAAAAAGCCATTCGCACAGCCATTTTCAGTCTGATCAGCAATGCATTGTTGGCAGCTCTAAAGTTTGTTGGTGGAATTCTCGGCAACTCCTATGCCTTGATTGCGGATGCGATTGAATCCACGACAGATGTTTTCTCTTCCCTACTTGTACTCTTCGGATTGAAGTATGCCTCCCGGCCACCCGATGAAAATCATCCCTATGGTCATGGCAAAGCAGAGCCCCTCATTACCTTCGCTGTCGTTTGTTTTTTGCTCATTTCCGCAACGATAATATTCACAGAAAGCATTCACAACATCCAAACTCCGCACAGCACACCTCATCCCTACACACTTTTTCTGCTTCTGGGAATTATCCTTTTCAAAGAGATTTCTTTCCGCTTTGTTCATCGCAAAGGAAAAGAGACAAACAGTACATCCCTTCAAGCGGATGCGTGGCACCATCGCAGTGATGCCATCACCTCGTTGATGGCTTTTATTGGCATCTCGATCGCATTGATTTTCGGGAAGGGATACGAAACAGCCGACGACTGGGCCGCGATGGCTGCATCACTTTTTATCGTTTACAATGCTTTTCAAATTTTTCGTCCTGCACTTGGGGAAATTATGGACGAACATTTTCACCACGACCTCATCGATGACATCCGAAAAGTTGCCCACGACGTGAACGGTGTGCTTGAAACAGAAAAATGCTATGTCCGAAAAACAGGAATGCAGTATTTTGTGGACCTTCATCTTGTGGTCGATGGGAAATTAAGCGTCGCAGAAGGTCATTTCATTTCACATGAAGTCAAGGACCGAATCATGGCTGAAATGCCTGATATTACAGATGTTCTCATCCACATCGAACCAGATACTTTTTAATTTTTCCACTTCATTTGAACCGATTTGATGTAGGCCTGTATTCATGGGCAAACTACACGAAATGAAACAACTATTTATCTTTTCAATGCTTCTGTGTTTTGGAGCGAATGCATGGTCACAAACAAAACTCATTGCCCACAAAAGCCACAGTGGAAGTGCAAAGAACTTCAAATTCACGTGGCATTCAAAGACCTTCGACAAGGGAGAATCCAACTTTGGGGTAGGGCCACAACGCATGGTCCGCAATTCACGCCTTGATACGGTTCGTTTGCTACCAGATTCGCGCGTAATCATGATCACCAGCGAAAGTTGTCATTGGGACGATTATGGAGGTGGAATTGACTCAAATCCAGGACTATGGAGCGCCGGAAAGGACACCTTGAATGGGCATCCACTTTTTAATGCCGAACATACACCGATGGAAATCCGTAAAACGCTGAAAGAAGAATACTACTTTGACAATGCTCCATCTTCCGTGGTGCTGATTGGATTTGACGAACCACAGGAAGAGCTTGTTGAAAAACCACAACTTTCTAAATCTCCGCTTAAACTAAAAAAGAAGAGAAGAATGCAAAAAGAGGAGGAGCAAAAACCAGTCGAAAAACGTCCTTCACTTTTCTTTATGATTGTCATGACCTTGTTGTCATCCATTTTACGGCTTCCATATTAATCCCGATAGATGTTGCGTCGATTTTCCCTTTTCCCACTCACATTCTTCGGATTCATTCTTTTATTTTTTCCGATGTCGTGGAATGTATTGGCGTTTCAGAATTCCCTAACTGAATTTATTTTTCTGCCTATTGTGCAGCTATTTTTTCCTGAAACGGATCTGACATCAGATGCGAAAGGGCTTTACTTGTTAGTAGGAATTCTTGTGGGGATTTCACTTATTGTCCAAGGATTTTTTCTTCGGATGAATACAGAAAAGTTCAACCGGACCATGTCTATATTACGCACGTCATCTGTGTTTTTTCTCTCAGCAATGTTGATGAAATACGGCGCAGATAAAATATTCAAAGCTCAGTTCTATCTGCCCGAGCCAAACCTTTTGTACACCCCGTTGGGAAAATTGGATAAAGACATCTTGTTCTGGTCGACGATGGGCACTTCTTATGAATACAACCTGTTCATGGGAATTATGGAAATTATCCCAGGACTGATGATCTTATTTTCACGCACCAGAAAACTGGGATTGATCATAGCGACAGGGGTATTTCTGAATGTTTTTGCCATCAACCTCTCCTTCGACATATCAGTGAAATTGCTTTCTTTCATCTTGCTGATGATGAGTATTTACCTCGTGTATCCCTACCTATTCAGTACTAAAGAAAACGATGCTGAAGCAAGCTATTTTTCCACCAAACCCAAATGGATCAAAGCCGTTCTGTTAGGACTTATTTTCATCGAATCTATAGGTCCATACATCTTGCGTGGCAATTTCAATGATGATCATGCATCGAGGCCAATCATGCATGGCGCTTATCAAGTCACTCACCAAGGTTTAACCGAAGGAAATTCACTTTTTGAGGTGAACATAAAACGTATTTTCATCCACCGCGATGGCTACATGATCTTTCAATTCGAAAACGATGACATGGCCGATTTTGCTTTAGAAATAGATCAAATAAAGCAGACAATGACGCTCACCGATTATTCAGAAGAGCAGATACAGCTTCGGTATCGGTACCATCAGAAGTCAAAAGTGCTGGAACTTAAAAACAGGAAAGGAACCACACTCGTTTCAAGCAAGTCCATTCCATGGAAAAAACTTCCCGTTCTGCAAAAGCAGTTTCACTGGACGGTAGACTGATCAATAGTCCAACAAGGACTTAAGCGCTTCCCTCACTTGATTTGCATTCGTCAACAAAGCAGCTTCCAAGCTAGAATTCAATGGAATAGCTGGTGTATCGACCGAACCAACGATTGAGATTGGTGCATCAAGTGCTGTAAAATTGTCGCGTTGAATTCTTCCGGCCAGAGCAAGTGTGAATGATGCTTCTGTAGATTCTTCCGTCACCAACATGACTTTTCCATGACGTTGAACAGCCGCATTCATTGATTCGTGGTCCAATGGATTCAAGGTGCGTAAATCGATGATTTCGACCTTACCTTCAAAATCCTTTGTTGCTTCAAGTGCCCAATAGACACCGCGACCATAGGTAATGATGACACACGACTGACCAGATTTAATCATCTCATTATCGGCCTCTTGAACAACACGTGCCTTTCCGAAAGGAATAATATACTCTTCATCCGGCTCAATGGACATCGCTCCTTCCGTTCCTGGAATTTTCGACCAATACAAGCCTTTGTGTTCCAAAATTACGACTGGATTCGGATCATAAAACGCTGATTTCAACAATCCTTTAAGGTCAGCTCCTGTTGATGGGTAAGCGACTTTGATCCCGCGAATATTGGTTAAGACAGATTCAACACTCGATGAATGGTATGGTCCACCCGAACCATAAGCGCCAATGGGCACACGAATGACACAGCTCACTGGCCATTTTCCATTCGACAAATAATAGGAACGAGAAACTTCTGTAAACAACTGATTCAATCCTGGCCAAATGTAATCAGCAAATTGAACCTCCACAAAGGGTTTCAATCCAACAGCGGACATTCCCACCGTTGAACCGATAATAAATGCCTCTTGAATCGGTGTGTTAAACACGCGATTGTCTCCAAACTGTTGTGCCAATGTCGCTGCTTCACGGAAAACCCCTCCCAAACGTCCGCCAACATCTTGTCCATACAACAAGGCCTCTGGATGTTTTTCCATCAATTCACGCATCGCAAAAAGCGCAGAATCCACCATGACCGTTTTCTTCTTTCCTTTCGGTTCGCGTTCTCCTTTTTCTTCAGTTACAGGCGTTGGCGCAAAGATGAAATCTGTTACGGATTCGGGAGTTGGATCTTCGGCGTTCAGGGCTTGTTCGTACTGAGTATCCACCAATTTTCGCACTTCTGCCTCCACATTGATGAAATCCGCTTCACCAAATCCATTTGAACGCATCAAGTCCTTCAATTTTGGATAAGGGTCGCGTGTTGCAGCCTCTTCTAAGTCGTCACGGTACCATTCCTTGCGAACACCAGATGTGTGATGTCCAAGGAGTGGAACTTTTGCATGAATGATAAATGGTCGACGTTCTTTACGGACTGTATCAAACACTTCTGACACTGTATCATACGACAACTTAAAATCACTACCATCGATGGTACGCACCTCGATTCCATTGAATCCTTTCGCATATTGTGTCATGTCTTGGGCACGCGTTTCTGCCGCATTTGCAGAGATATCCCAGCCATTGTCTTGCACAAGGTAAACGATCGGATATTGCTTCAAAGCCGCCATTTGCAGCGCTTCAGACACCTCACCTTCTGTACATGATGCATCGCCTAAAGAACAGACCACAACTGGATTTAAACCCCCAAAATCTTCAGAAAGCCCTTGTTTTTCTTTGTATTGAATGCCCATTGCAACCCCCGTTGTTGGGATGGCTTGCATTCCTGTAGCAGAAGACTGATGCGGGATTTTCGGCATGTTGTCACGCTTCAAAGATGGGTGCGAGTAATATGTTCGCCCTCCGGAAAAGGGATCATCTTTCTTCGCAAACACTTGAAGCATCAACTCATAGGGAGTCATGCCGATTCCTAAAAGAATGCTGTCATCGCGGTAATACGGTGCGACCCAATCTTGAGGCAACAATTGCAAACCCACGGCCAATTGAATGGCTTCGTGACCGCGCGATGTTGCATGCACGTACTTCGCTGTAATTTCCTTGTTCGCCTCGTATTTTTCAGCAAGTGTTTTCGCTGTACACATCAGTCGAAATGCCTCAAGCATTCTTTCTTTTGTCAGGATATGGCTGTTGGAATTTAAATCTCCCATGGTTCATTAAAAAGTGTGGGCAAAATTATGAAAATCTCAAGATTTATTGATTGTTATCAATAATGTAGGTCAAGACCTTTTCCATCAAATGCACGCGGTCCTTTCCCGTCACATTGTGTTTGTGCATGGGGTACGGGAAAAAGTCCATCTGAATGCCAAGCTCTACAAATTTCTTCACAAGGGCGTAATTGTGTTGCATCACCACGACGTCATCCACTGTTCCGTGAATGAGCAATAAATCACCTTTAAGGTTTTTGGCATGTGTCAACAAACTCGCTTTTTCATAGCCAGCAACATTTTGCTCTGGACGGTCCATATAGCGTTCACCATACATGATTTCATAGTACTTCCAATCGGTCACTGGTCCACCGGCAACACCCACTTGGAATACATCCGGATTGCGCAACATGAAAGAAGTCGTCATAAATCCACCAAAAGACCAACCGTGGACGGCCAAGCGATTTGAATCCACATAACTTAAGCTTTTCAAGTAGTTCACACCCACCAATTGGTCGTTCATTTCAACCGTACCCAACTGACGGTGAATTTGGGATTCATCAGCAAAACCGCGGTAGGCAGAACCACGACCATCCAATGTGTAAACCAAATAGCCTTGTTCAGCCATCCAATACATCCAAAGGTTAGCCCCATCGAGCCATGAGTTTGTGATCATTTGCGCGTGTGGTCCGCCATAAACATAAACCATCACAGGGTATTTCTTCGTTGGGTCAAAATTGCTTGGCTTGATCAAACGCGTGTACAATTTTGTTCCATCCGGAGCAGTAAGTGTGTTGATTTCAGCGGTTCCGATTTTCACATCCGATAGTTTGTCATTACTTGCCATCAATTGCTTGATGACTTTACCTGAAGGATTTAAAATCCAAGCGTGGTAATCGGTATCGTGATTGGAGTAGGCATCAAAAATGTATTTCCCGGATGAAGACACTTGAACTTCGTGCGTCCCTTCGACTGTTGTAATTAACTTGGATGGAGTGTATTTTGGTGTTACAGAAATCGAATACACCAAAGTATTCATTGGGTTTTCGCCTGTAGCGGAATAGTAAACGCTTGTTCCATCTGTCGTTGCTCCAATGATATCTTTCACCACAAAGGCATGCTTCGTCAACTGGGTAATGAGCTTTCCGTTGATGTCGTAGTAGTACAAATTGCTGAAGCCATCGCGCTCAGAAATCCAAATGAAATTGTTCGATTTAGCTGACGGGAAAAATGCAGCATGCTCAGGCTCAACCCATTTCTCGTTTGACTCTTCAAACAAGGTTCGTACAAATTTCCCTGTTTTCACTTCGTAAAGATTCACCATCATGTGATTTTGATCGCGATTCACCTCCGCAAGGATGACAAATTGATCATCAGGCGTAAAGGCCAAATTCGTGAGGTAATCATCCGCAGCACCTTTAGGTGAAATGTAAACCGTTTGCTTTGATGTCAAATCATAAATCCCTACTCGTGGTTTTTCCGATTTTTGTCCGGCCATAGGGTACTTAATTGACGTTAAAGCACCAGGTGTTTGATTGATGTCTAACAAAGGGTAATCGTGTACTTCCGTTTCATCTTTCTGATAAAAGGCCAACTGTTTCCCAGCATTCGACCAAAACAAGCCGCCACTGATCCCAAACTCACTGCGTGCAATGGCCTGACCAGAAACGATGTTCTTGTCGGTGTTGTTTGTTACGGTAAACTTTTCACCTTCCTTGGACTTCACATAAACGTTGTTCTCAATGGTATAAGCAATGTGAAACGTTTTCTTGTGCATCATCCCGTTTTCAGCTGTTTCATCGAGCGTGTTGAGCAGTTTACCTTGATCGATCAATGCATCAACCCAATAAAAATGAACGCCATCATTGATGATAAATTCCGATAGATTCAACCATTCCAAACCAAAGAAGCTTGTCAATTCGCTGCCTAGCATTTTGTTCATTTGCTCGACCGTTAAAATTTCACCCAATTTTTGCTTCGGTTCGGCGGCATTGCCCATCACCATCGATTGGTATGTCTTGTTGAAACAGGTATACATGTCCGATTCAGGCACCCATTGAAAGCCAAACATGCGTTCAGGTCCGTAAATGCGCATTTGTCCAAGGACTGCATCTTTGAGTGTCAACTCCTTTTGAACCGATGCATTGTTTTGAGAAAAAGCCACGAATTGTTGCAAAACAAGGGCAGCACAAATGGATGTTAGTTTGAAAAATTTCATGAGATGGATATTGAATTAAGATCGTTGAATCAGTTTACTAAAGAAAGACTCTACAGGTTTTCCGGCTTCATAGCAGTTCAGAATGACTTGGTCGAGGTCATCACGCAAGACATCTTCAGCGTCAAATTGCGCATAAAAATACCATTGTTTATTGAAAATTAAGGGCTCGACTTCGGCTGCTTCGCGGAGTTCTTTCGGGATGATTTTATTCTTTTCGCCGATAATGTTCTTGAATGTTCGAACGAATTTTTTGTCCGTGTAAGCGGCTTTAAATCCATCAAGATTTGCCGCAATGCCTTCACGTACTGTCAATAAATCGTCTTTGTCGATTTCATAAACCCCACCATAAGCGCGCACATGCTCAGGGCCAAGTTCAAAATACACCCCATTGACCGCCTGACTTTTCTTGCCATTTGGTGTGATAATCGCCGAAACATTCATTTTATAAGGTGTTTTATCCTTTGAAAAGCGAATGTCACGGTTGATGCGGAACACACAATCTTTGGCCTCAAGTCCTTTAAATTCAGGTTGTGTGATGGCCAAGGTATCAATCAAATGCTGCACAAAATGACGAAATGGCTCACGAACACTTGCTTCGTAGCGTTTACGATTCAGATCGAACCAATCTTTGTTGTTATTTGGCGCAAGTTCGATGAAGAACTCTAAAAAATCAGCGGTAAAAAAGGCCATTGTTTGTCTTTGGTTCAAAGTTAAGAGATTTTCTTACTAAATAAGCTCCTTTCGAGTAGGGATAAGGTCAATTCAAACACTTTGATTTCAATATAAACACTACCTTTACCGCAAAAATTCAACCTTATGAGTCATGTATCCTTTGCCAGTATTGAAAATGCAATCAAAACAGTTGACAATCTTGATGACGATGGCCTAGAACAACTTTCAGAGAAGTACGCACTTGCCCAACCGACTTTGCTTGGGTATGTGATGAGCGCTCCAGAAGAATACGAAAATGAGGATCTTGAAGGATTACTCGTATATTACTACTGCTTAATTTCGGAGTGTTACGAACTTGAAGGATTGAAACTGAACACCATTACCGAGGATGATATCGACGCCTTTGAGGAGCCCTATTTCGAGATGTTGGACAGCTACTTCGAAAATGATGACGAAGAAGTGCTGGAAACATTTTGTGATCAGCCAGAGCTTGCTCAATTCATGGCGATGGAAATTTCTACTGAAGATGAGGACGGAACAGCGTTGAATGATGAAACAGCGACGCAATTGTTCATTGTGATTTTGGCGATGATTACATTGATGAATCGCGCGATTGTTGCTGAATAAGCCAAAATATACTAACTGAACACTGTGCCATTTTAAGTAACCTACTCTTTACAATGAGCACAATGAAAACACCCGAAGAAATCGTTTCTACCATGTTGGAAAACGATGCATTTAGCCAATGGTTGGATGTGAGTGTAGAATCAATTGGTCTTGGTACGTGCACACTTCTTGCAAGCATTCATGGACAAATGTTGAATGGATTCAATATTTTACATGGCGGCATCAGCTATTCACTGGCCGATTCGGCCCTGGCCTTTGCCTCAAACTCCTACGGATATAAATGTGTCAGCATAGACACCTCAATTTCTCACCTTCGCCCTGCGGTTGTTGGAGACACCCTCATTGCGACAGCGATTGAACGTCATCGCGGCAAAACGGTGGGCATTTATGAGGTGACGGTCACCAATCAAGATGGAAAAAACATCGCTCTTTTTAAAGGAACGGTGCACATTTCAAAAGATGTTTGGTAAGGACTAAAATTTCCTTTTTATACCCCAAATAATTCTATGTACGCATAGAATATTTCCCTACATTTATGGCTCTAAAAGAGTGCTTAAATGTCCAAACACCCCGAACAATTGGTTGATTTTGTCGTGCGCCATGCTTGGCATCGACTGTCTCGCATGTACAATCAAAAAGCAGCGGAGCACGACATCACCATGTCGATTGGATTTATCTTGATGAGCATCGACAAAGAGGGCACACCGAGTACCTCATTGGGTCCGCGTATGGGCATGGAACCTACCTCCTTATCCCGCACCTTGAAAACCATGGAGGAACGAGGGTTTATCATCCGGCAGGAAAGTGGAGACGACAAGCGAAAGGTGCTGATTTTCCTCACCTTTGAGGGAGTCGAAAAGCGTCGTGAGGTGCGCAACTTTGTGGTCGGATTCAACGATCAATTGACACAGCGCGTTAGCGAGAAGAAATTGGCTGTTTTCTATGAAGTTTTCGGTGCCATAGATGAAGTGATTGAACAAGAATTAAAGAAAGATTAACCATGAATAGACACATTCAAAAAGTTGCCGTCCTCGGGTCAGGTGTAATGGGTTCGCGCATTGCTTGTCATTTTGCCAATGTCGGTTGCGAAGTGCTGCTGCTCGATATTGTCCCACGAGAACTGTCAAGCGCAGAAGAAAAAAAGGGAATGTCGTTGGCGGATCAGTCCGTTCGCAATCGAATTGTAAACGATTCATTGAACGCGGCATTGGTCTCCAACCCATCACCAATTTACCGAAAGTCTTTTGCGAACCGCATCAAAACAGGAAATTTAGAGGATGATATGTCGGCAATTTCAGGTTGCGATTGGATCATTGAGGTTGTGGTGGAACGTTTGGATATTAAAAAACAAGTCTTTGATCTGGTCGAAAAATTCCGAAAGCCCGGAACAATCATTACCTCCAACACTTCAGGAATTCCGATCCATTCGATGCTCGAAGGGCGCAGTGAAGATTTTAAAGCGCACTTCTGCGGAAGTCATTTTTTCAATCCTCCGCGCTACCTCCAATTGTTGGAAATCATCCCTACTCCAGAAACGAAACAGGAAGTGATTGATTTCCTTATGGGATATGG
>JBILBT010000331.1:0-3241 GCA_044353545.1 Crocinitomicaceae bacterium
AGTAAACTTTCGTAGGCTTTATTGAAAGCTAGTTCATTCAAAATGCCATCTAGTCTAACTACTTGCGGTATATTATACGCCTCATTCGCTCCTTCAAATCTGCTCAATACCCATAACCTGCGTTGGGATGAACTTACTGCATAGTCATCCGATTCATTTATTGTTGGGATAGACGTATAGGCGTCTTGTTCTATAGAGGTGTTTATCAGTTGACCTAACTGTTCTATCGTCGGGTTCGAAAACAAATCCTTCAATGCTAGTTTTACACCCAGCTGTTTGTGTGTTTGACCAAGAAGGCGAATCGCCTTAATACTATGACCGCCTAAATCGAAAAAGTCGGCTTTGATGCTTAAGGTGTCTTCCTCTGTTCCTAGAACTTCCGACCAGATTTTTACTAACTGTTTTTCGGTGGAGGTTTGCGGGGCTAAATACTCACCTTGCTTTAATCCTGTTCCTTCAGGATCGGGCAACGACTTCCTATCAACCTTCCCATTGCTCGTCAAGGGAATACTGTCAAGCATTACATAGTAGTTAGGAACCATGTAACTCGGTAACTTCTCTTTTAAGTAGCTCTTTAACTCCTCTGCTGTCGCTTCGCCTGTCGTATAGGCAATCAACTCTTTGTCCGATGCGTTGTTAATAGCCCTGGATATAACGATTGCCTGACCAGACGATTTGTGGCTACTGATAGCCTGCTCGATCTCGCCGAGTTCTATCCGATAACCCCTGATCTTCACCTGGTCATCCATCCTTCCCAAGTACTCCAAGTTCCCATCCTCTCGCCAGCGACCTAAATCACCTGTGCGGTACAAACGATCGCCTGGCTTGTAGGGATTATCAATGAATTTCTCTTTCGTGAGCTCTGGACGGTTCAAATAACCGCGAGCCAAACCGACTCCGCCAATGCAAATCTCTCCGATGCTGCCATAAGGAACTAAGTTTAAGTCAGAATTGAGTATGTAAATCTCATTATTGTAAAAGGGTTTACCAATACTATTTTCAAAACACAAGTTATCCCAATCTAAAATTGTTGAAACCACAGAAGCCTCAGTCAAACCATATTCAACATATACTTTGGTAAGAGGGAAAATATCTAAAACTTCTTTTTTAAATGTGTTTGTTGATGACTCACCACCAATAATCAACGTTTTAACGAAAAATGATTTCTTGGGTGTCGATAGAAATGCTTTGTAAAAAGCCGGTGAAGCCAATAAAAAGTCAATTTTATTGTCAATAATAAAATCAATTATATCGTTAGGTAATGTGTTATTCAAATCATTACAATAAAGTAAGGCACCAGAAAGTAATGAAGGAAATATAGTCGCAATAGAGGCATCAAAAAAGAGGGGAGGACTGAGAAGTGCATCTGAAAATGTGGGGAAAAAGTTTAATCTTGAAATGGTCTGATTTATGAGAGCATCATGAGAAGTAAGAACTCCTTTAGGCATCCCGGTGGATCCTGAAGTGTAAATACAATACGCTAAATCATCTCCTTGTATTTTAGGTAAAAAACTTTCGATTGGAATTGAAAAATCTGAGTCAATAAATCTTGATTTAAAATCAGCATCAATTATTAAACGAGCATCGGTATCTGAAAGAATAAAATCTAAACGTACCTTGGGTAGGTTTGCATCCACAGGCAGGTATACCCCTCCGGCCTTCATAATGCCGAGAGCAAAAGCAATTGCTAAATTAGACTTTGGAAGGGAAATTACTACAATTTCTCCCTTTTTAAGCTGATACTCTTGCCTTAAATAACAAGCAATTTTATCAGTCTCAATCGATAGGTCGCGATAAGTCCATAAACCTTCATGACTAGACAAACAAAATTCAGCAGCTTTAGTAAGAAATACTTCTTCTAGCCTATCAAAGATGGAAGAATAGTTAACTTGATTATGTGATTTTTCATTCGATCCAATTCGAATTAACTCTCGAGCCGTTGTGGCAGAAAAAGTGTTTACATCTTGGAATAAAATAGTTGGGTTTTTAACCCATTCATGAAAAACAGTTTGTGTAACTTCTGCAATGGTGTCTATATGTATGACTTGAAATTTGCTTTTATCGTAATTTAAATATAGTTCGACATTACCGTTTATTTCCGAAAAAGCAAAGGTCAAATCAAATTTAGCTACCTCTTCCAAATCAACATGATACGGAGAAATCGAGAAACTTCCTTTATTATCTGGCTTACTATTGAAGTTAGAATCAATATTCTGCAAAGCAATAAAAACATCAAATAAAGGATTCTGATAAGGATCAAAAGGTATATCCAACAGACCTACTATTTGATCAAATGGTAACCATTGATTTTCAAAAGCTTCATTAATGTTCTTTGAAAAACTACGCAAGTGCTCAATCAAATCCCAATTCAGATTCAATTGATTTCTTATTGGAACTGTATTCACGAAAAAACCTATCAAATCTTGAAGTTGAGGGTGATCCCTTCCAGAACTAGGAGTTCCTATAACCAAATCGGTTTGTCCACTTAATTTGCTTAAAGCTGCATTGACTAAAGCAAATAAACCTGTAAATAATGTAGTTTTTTCTTGGGAACAAATCGCTTTTAATTGTTGAAGCCAAACTCCATCAAAGTTCATTAAAACACTAGCTCCTAAATGACTGGATGCTGATTCATTAATATTTTTAGAAGGTAAATGAGGTCGTTCGGGCAGGTTTTTAAAAATAGTCTTCCAATAAGTTTCTAAATTTTGGTTTATAATTTTATAATGCCAATCAGTATAATCCTTATACTGCAATTCAGATTCAGATTCCAAAACAATATCATGATCAGCTACGGTTGATTGAAATTGATTATATATTACTTTGAACTGATTTAAAAATATACCGGATGACCATCCATCAAAAATAATATGATGAAAATTAAGCACCCAAACAAATTCTTCTGACCCAATTTTAAGCAAAACTGACAGGCAAAGGGGACCTTCTTGTAAATCAAATTCACATTTACAAATTGTTTTAATATATTCTTCCCTTCTATGTATAGACCAAGTTTGAGCATCAATAATTTTTGTGGGATTATTTTTTTTAGAAATGATTTGATACGTATGACTTTCGTCTTTTTCAATAAAAATAGTTCTCAGTATTTCATGCTTCATGAGCATTTTATTCCAAGCGTTCTCAAAACTTAAAATTGACAAACTTCCTGTTATTGTGTAAACTGCGGGAATATTATATAAATTACTCTTTCCTAAAAGTTTGTCAATTGCCCAAAGTTTAACCT
>JBILBT010000095.1:0-10339 GCA_044353545.1 Crocinitomicaceae bacterium
CAGCCAAAGGCATTGTGAAGAGCGAGTCGAGGTGTTCAACGAAACGTTTGTCCCCACCCATCATTGAAATCAATGCTTTCGGGTTATGTGGAACATAGAGGCTGTAATTCCACGCATTGCCCTCTATAAATCCTTGCCCGTGCGTATCTAAAGGATCAAACGGGGATTTGAAGCTGCCATCCGAAAGGCGAGGTCGCATAAAGCCGATCGTTGAATCAAATACCTCAGCGTATGCATCTGCCCGCATCAAATAATACTCTTTCAAATCAACTTCTGTCCCATCCGACATTTCTGGATGCAGCGACAACATTTGAGCGATGGCCCAGTCGTCGTAGGCAAATTCTAAGGTTTTTGAAACAGAATTCCCACTTTGGTCTTCAGCTACATAGAAGGAATTGGAGAAGTATGACTTTAAACCATCAAACGATGCATTGTTCGAGGTTTGAACACTCGCTTCAATGGCATGCATGTGATCGAAGCCTGTTACACCCTTCACCATGGCGTCGGCCAAAACGGAAACCGCGTGATACCCAATCATGCACCAATTGTCATTGGCGTAATGCGACCATATGGGCAACATCTTATGTACGCTTTGGTCGTAATGAGCGAGCATGGAATTGATCATATCGCTGTTGCGCTTGGGCTGGAGGATATTGTACAAGGGATGCAAGGCGCGGTAGGTGTCCCACAAGGAGAAGGTGGTGTAATTGGTAAATCCTTCTGCCGAATGAATGTTCTGGTCAAGTCCTTTGTACCGCTTGTCCGTGTCCATATAAATGGTCGTTCCAAGGTAACAATGGTAAAGTGCCGTATAAAAGTTCGTGTATTCTTCAGGTGAGCTTGCTTCAATCTTTACTTTCGATAATTCATTTTCCCAGGCGGATTGCCCTTGACTTTTAATGGAATCAAAGTCCCACAAGGGTGCTTCAATGCGCATATTCGCGATGGCGCCTTCTGTGCTTACAGGTGATAGGGCCACTTTGACCATCAACACGGGGTTTGCTTTTAAATCAAAGTGGATATGTCCTCGAATGCCTTCGCCAGCCGTCTCCGGAAAATCCTTGGATTGATCGAATTTCCCCCAAAAGCCCTTGTATCCCGATGGACGGCTGTTTTCAAAGCCATAGGTGCTGATCGGCTGTGAAAAGGCAATGGCAAAATATACTGTTCGCGTGCGTGCCCATCCATTCGTTTGTCGATATCCTGTAATCAATGTGTCATTTTCCACGCGCAGGAAGGTCCATGCATTTTTTCCGTCGTAATTGTAGATGCCGTGAATCAAATCCAAGATGAGGTGCGCATTTTCCGTTTGATCAAACGTGTATCGATGCATTCCAACACGGGTGGTAGTTGTCATTTCTGCCTTCACTTTTGGGTCCTCCAAATACACTTTATAGTAATTTGGCGCCGCTTTTTCGGTAGAATGTGCGTAGCGAGAACGGTACCCTTTGTCGGGCTGACTTTCCGTTCCTGGGTTGAGTTGAACCTCACCTGTTCCTGGCATCAGCAGAATGTCTCCCAAGTCTGAATGACCTGTGCCGCTGAAATGGGTGTGAGAGAAACCAACGATCGTAGGGTCGTCGTACTGGTACCCCGCGCAGTATTTATAGACATCACCCGTATATTTTCCATTGACTGAAAAAGGAATTGTATCAGTATCAGGGCTTAATTGTACTGCACCAAAAGGCATACTTGCCCCTGGATAGGTGTGACCAGCATTCATGGTTCCTATAAACGGATTAACATGATCAATAAGTCGCTGTCCAAATGAAAAATGAATGGTAAATAATGAAAAATGAAGGACTAAAAATGAAAGATGGCGTATGCGCAAAAATGAGGCATTCAAAGTGAATGGATGCTGATGAGGGGAATGATTACGCATGAGCTTAAGATAACTGATCCGACAGTAGACGCATTTCAACTGCAGGTGAGATACGCTCGTAAAGAATATTGTAAACGGCTTCCACAATGGGCATTTCTACTTGGAATTTTTTATTGATTTCCATGACAGATTTTGTCGCGTAGTATCCTTCGGCAATCATGTCCATCTCCAGCTGTGCAGTTTTCACAGAATAGCCTTTTCCAATCATGTAGCCGAATGTCCGATTACGGGAGAACTTGGAATAGGCGGTAACAAGCAAATCACCCAGGTATGCGCTAGACTTCACATCGCGGTGAATGGGACTAACCTCGTCAATAAAGTTCTCGATCTCCTGAATGGCATTTGAGATCAAAACCGATTGGAAATTATCGCCATAGCCCAAGCCTGAGCAGATTCCTGAAGCCAAGGCATATACATTTTTCAGTATAGCAGATAACTCAGTTCCGAAAAGATCGTCTGAAACGGTAGTTTTAATGTAGCGGCAAGCGAGCAATTCAGCCACCTCTTCAGCCACTTCATCGTCTTGTGATGCAATGGTCAAATATGAAAGTCGTTCAAGGGCTACCTCTTCTGCATGACAAGGACCGCAAATGATTCCGATGTTGTCGTAAGGTGTTCCAA
Organism: Crocinitomicaceae bacterium; assembly: GCA_044353545.1. GTDB lineage: Bacteria > Bacteroidota > Bacteroidia > Flavobacteriales_D > Crocinitomicaceae > M0103. The sequence continues at coordinate 2,504 of JBILBT010000095.1, forward strand.
AGGTCTTATGGATGAAGCGCGCAGGAATGGCATTGAATTCTGGAATGATTCCTTTCACGGCAGAAAAAACAATCTTGTCTTTCATCATTTCCGTCGGGAAATTCTCAAAAATGGAAACGAGAAAAGCGGACGGCGCAGCGATAATAACGATGTCAGCAGGCCGAATAATTTCTTCTAAATCCGTTGAAACATTGATTTTATTGAGATCAAATTCGACTGACTGCAGGTAATTTGGGTTGTGCTTGTACTTGAGAATGTGTGCTACTGCGGTTTCACTGCGCATCCACCAATTTACAGAACTGAGGTTGTTACACAAAATTTTGACAAGTGCGGTTGCCCAGCTTCCACCCCCAATAACTGCTATTTTCTTTTCTGTTTTCACACGTAATGCTGCGAACAAATGTAGCTTTTTTTTTGAGAGTCCCGTACGAACAATCGTTTAGAATGACAATGAAGGAAATCTTGATTTAAGTCTAATCCTCTCGATTAGAGAATCCTACCCGTAAAACATTTCCAAAATACAGGTCCTTTCCTGTGCTCGTTTTCATCCACAACTCCTTTACTTCAAAAGGTCTATTTGTGAAATAAAGTTCTGCGAGGCTTTCCAACATGTTGAGATCAAAGGTCGGGGAATAGGTGTTGACGATGAGAAATCCATCTTCGTCGAGCAAAGATTGAGCACAAGCAAGCAGCTCATCAATCTTTTCTTCGAGTTTCCACTTTTCCCCTTTGGCACCGATGCCCCAAGAAGGCGGGTCCATGATAATGCCTTTGTATTTATTGCCTCGTTTGACTTCTCGGTTGGCAAACTTCAGCGCATCTTCAAGTACCCATTTGATATTGAGCAAACGGCTTTCTTCCATGTTCGATTTTGCCCAAGAAATGAGTTGTTTAACGGAATCAACATGGTAGGTTTCTGCCCCGGCATTTCGCGCCATGCATGAAGCTGCACCGGTGTAGGCAAAAAGATTAAGGAATTTATCGTCTGAATGAATGTGCTGACGGATCAGGTCCCAATTGCTTCGTTGCTCAGGGAATAAACCAACATGTTTGAATTTCGTCAGTTCGAGCTGAAAATGCAATTGACGGTACGTGATGCTCCATTGTTTGGGAGAGTTTTGTTTTAGTGCCCTCCATGTGCCACTGTTTCCAACTTTCGTACGGAATTCCCAGTTGGCCATTTTTTCCCATTCGGTGAATGGAATTTCTGACTTAAAGTAGGCTTGAATTTCTGGACGAATGGTAATGACTTTCCCCCAGCGCTCTAATTTTTTTCCGCCCCCAGCGTCGATGAGTTCGTAATCGGCCCAAGGCTGAGAAACGATGCGATTTGTAATGTCTTTGTCCATTAGCGCATGCGCGGCGTTTTCTTGCGACCACCCATCATTTGGGCCATGCGCATTTGGTTTTTAGACGGCGCCGTCTTCATTTGGTTTTGCATCATCGCGATTTGCTCCTTCAGCATTCCAGAATTGTCCATTTTTTTTGCTTCGGCCAACAATTTTTCAGCTTCGGTCTTGCGGCTTGTTTGCAAACAAATGCCAGCGAGGTGCATGCGCGCAACAGCATTGTCTTGACCAGTGCGAAGTCCGAGACCAATCGCCTTCCGCAAGTATTGTTCGCTTTTCGCAAATCCAAATTCTTGGCTGTTCATCACCGCTTGAAGAAACAATACATAGGCATGTTGCTTGCGCGGCAACATCTGTGGCGCAGAGATGCGGTTGATGTATTTTTTGGCTTTGTCGGTATCTCCCAAGCGCATTTGATTCAAGGCAAGAATCATGTTTTCATTCCTGAAAAAGGAGAGAATAACAAGCCCAACGGGAAGAATCATGGTAATTCCCCATCCCCAGTGTCCTGTGAAGAAAAGCCAAACGGTAAAAAATAATGTTGCTGCGGCTATGAGGCAGCGAAGAATGAATCCTGTCATGGTTTAATCAATTGTTGCTATACATTTTAATTCAATCGCAATCGGCGTGGGGAGTGAGTTGATTTCAACGGTTGTGCGGCAAGGCAAGTTGTCTTTGAAATATTCTGCGTACACCCGATTGTAGGTGTGAAAATCACGTTTCATGTGGACCAAAAATACGGTCACATCAACAAGTTGATTCCAGCTCGAGCCTGATTCTTCAAGGATAATGCGCACATTGTCGAACACGCTGCGGCATTGTGCCTCGAAATCAAATTCGATGAAGTTTCCATTTTTATCCAATGTCAACCCGGGCACGGCTGAATCAGTCGCATCCGAGCCCGCAACGCGCGGACCAACACCAGAAAGAAAAAGTAAATTCCCAACCTTGCGGGCATGTGGGTACAATCCAACCGGTTTTGGTGCTTTCGTTGTAGAAATTCTTGATGGATCCGTCATGTGATGAATTTGATGCAAATATAGGGAATTGACAGAAAGTAGGACGGGTGTTTGAGGCTAGAGAAAGAAAAATACACCTTAATTGAACGTGTTTTATAAAATTCAAGGGCTTAACTTGTGGCTTGCTTTTTGCCAAGCGCGGAAATGTTTAAATTTGTACCATGAAATTTTGGACGTTTTCGTTGCTTTTCTTTTGTGCTTTGTCGCTCAGCTCGTGCATTGAACTTATTGATGATATAAAAATCAACAATGACGGTAGTGGAACACTGAAGTATACGGTAAATTTAAGCTCGAGCAAGGTTAAGGTAACCTCGATTCTTGCCTTGGACAGCGTCAATGGGATCCGTGTTCCTTCCATTTCAGAGTTGAATGAACGAATTGCCGATTTTCAGAAAAAGTTAGACACAAAACCGGGCATTTCTAATGTCACAGTAGAATCGGATTTCGAGAATTTCGTATTTAAACTGCGCTGCGATTTCACTAGTGTGACGGCACTTCAAACGGCAATCAAAGAAGTCGTGCGCGACGAGCTTCGCGATAAAAATGTTCCCGAACTAGATGCCATTTGGTTGAACTGGGATGGCCAAAAACTTGTGCGCTCAATTCCAGAAATCTCCGTCAAGAAAACAACAGAATTTCAACAAGAAGACATTGTGTTGCTCAAACAAGGAACCTATACATCAATCACACGCTTTGAGCGTCCTGTAGATCATTACGACAATCCTTCAGCGCAAATTTCTGCAAATAAAATGAACGTGATGATTAAGACAAATCCTCATGCCTTGTCCCAAAACACATCGCTTTTGGACAACATCATCTATCTTACGCCATTCAAGTAAAATTCGAGCTAATTTTCGTAATTTCGCATCACAATCCGTATAACCGTACAAAGTGATCCGACGTCCTCATTTTCAGTTGTTTTTAGCACTACTTTTTCTAAGCAGCGCTTTTTGTGTTACAGGTCAATCTATGACCGAAGTAAGGCCTAATGTCAAATCAGAAACACTCATCCCCAAGGATGCGGTAACTGTTTTTAGTTTGAACAACATTAGTTTATTGCAGAAAATATCTCTCGATGATCTCGTCCGCTATGAGTTCATGGAAGAGGTGCAACAAGAATTGTTCGATGGGTCAACAACAGGAAAAACACTGAAAGATTCAGGGATTGACTTCAATCAAAAGTTGAATGTGTTTTACGGAAAGGGAGAAAACTATGAGGTTTCAGGGTTTACATTAGGCATCAAAGACAAGCAGGATTTATTTGTCGTTTTTGATGATTTTGAACAAGAGGAAGATCTTTATCCGGGAGTTGAGTTTTATAGCTCCTATTTCAATCATCTCATCATTAAAGGGGATGCAGCACTTTTGGTGCGTGTAGAACCAAATATGGAAAAAATCGATGAAGTCACCGATTCGATTTGGTATTCACGAGGAAATGACAATCCGTATTACAACGAGGGCTATGATGACTTCGATGAGGATGGGGTGTTGCTTGAAGGCGAGTTTGAATTCGACGAGGTTGCAGCACCTGCGGAGGAATCTGAAGAAGAATTAGTGGAAGAGGAAGGTGTTGAAGGGATTTTAGAGGAAGAGAACCTGCTAGAGAAGAACTACTACGAATTGCGAGACAGTGTACAAGTGATGCTCGAAATGGAATACCTTTCTGGCTTGTGTGAGGAATTGTTTGTCAATCAAATCAATCTGGTCAATTCCGATGCTCGTTTTGCAGAGCAATTGACGCATACATCGGAAGGGGTTTTCTACCTAGACAATTCTCGCAATCTGCAGAAAGCACAAGGAATGTGGTATATGCAAGCCATGTTTCCATCCTTGCTTGAGGACATGAAGGAGTTGTATACTGGAAATGTGATCCTGGGCGACCTTATTCTCAATCAAGAATCTGTGGAGTTTAAAATGGAGGTTTGCTATGGAGAGAAGCTTGGATCGATCTACCAAAAGATGAACGATTCAAAGTTTGATAAAGATGTGCTGAAGTACATTCATAAGGATAATACCGCATTTTTCTCCTACAATGTTAATCTGCGCGAGGCCTATGAGCAAGCCTATAAGGTGATTATGCCCATTTTGTCTTCCGAGAAAAATGCGCGCATAAGTTCAAGCGTGTTGACCATTGAATTGCTCAATGAGTTCATCAACAAGGACGCATTGTTTGGCACTTACAAAGGCAGTATGTTTGGCGCCTTTAACGGCATTCAGAAGATTAAAACGACGAAAATCGAATTTAGCTACGACGAAGAAACCTATGAATACAGTGAGCGCGAAGTGGAAGCAGAGGAAGACATGCCTATCTTTACGGTTGGATTCTCCACAGAACGAGCAGACATTCCAGAAAAGGTGTTAAATCATTTGTCTCGTTTGACATCTCGATTTAAAAATATGGGGACCTATTGGATTTGTGAAAAGGCCATTCTTGATGCTGCCGATTTGTACATGATCAATGCCAATGGACTCTTTATTTTTACCAATGATGCAGACCTTGCTATGCGTCATGCCAATGGCTATGGCAAAGAAGCATTGCCTAAAAAGTCAGGCAAGCGTGCAAAGAAAAGTGGCTTCATGTATGCGCACATTGATTGGGCGCGTGCCATCGAGCGCTTCCCTCGAGATTTCTTCAGTGACCGTGAAAATGAAATTATTGATGCCATGCGTGGCAAAACAGGTACAATGGAGTTGACTTCCTCCAAGACAAGCAAGGAGAAAACGAATTTGAGTTTGGTGTACAATTATCAAGGAGTGTATGACAATTCAGGAAAATACCTTCTTGATTTGTTGAATAGCATTTATGTCATTTCAAAATAACTCAACTTCATGTTTAAGAAGGTTGTCCTTATTTTAATTCTTTCTGTTGCACTTGGAGCTTTCCTTTATTTAAGGCCACTTTTATTTGGCAAAGTTGACCCACCGCGTATTGAGGACCGTTTGCCTGAGGCAGATTTTCTGGGCCGGGCCTACTTGCTCGATGTAGCACGCGAAACGAGTGGCATGTTGTTTTACCATAAAATTCCCTTCCGCGATTTCTTTTCCTATGAATTTCTACTAGGTCAAGGAAAAATGTATGGACTCAACCTTCAAAATCCCGCCTACTTTTTTGCCTATGAAACAGGACAATGGGGAGCGGTGCTTCATGTGAGTGACAGCAGCAAAATTTTTCAGGGCATAGAACGCTTACGGAAGTTTGCAGACATACGCGATACACTCATCAATGAACAAAAAGTATATACCTATCCAGCAGAGAATGGGTATTTATTTTACGGAAAGAATTATTTATTGGTGTATAAAGGGAAGAATTTTGAGCCAATATTGAAGCAGGTAAGTGAAGCCAAGCGCTTTGGAATCGCCACGTGCTGGAAGGCTTTTTTGCATGAAAAGCAATTTCGCAAGGAGAAATTGGTGATTTATTCCAATTGGAAGAAACTGAAGGACAATGGAATTAAAACAGCCATTTTTGCGCATGACAGTGATTCAGTGAGTTTTAGTTTGTTGGCTTACATTCGAAATACAAAGCCTTTGAATATTGCCATGAAGGCTCCTGGTATGAATTTCAAAGAAGGGGAATTTGCCAGTAAAATGCTCAACATTCATTTGGACATTACAAAACTGAGAACGAGCCCAACTGATCCGATTTACATCTGGCTGGTTAAATTGGGCCGCAAAATCGGTTTTCCAACCGCTGAATTTCTCAGTGCGTGGGATGGTGATTTATCTTTCCGCCAAGGTGGTTTCCAAACGGTACAAGAAAGTTATATAGAATCTGTTCTCGATGAAGACTTCAACGTAACTGAGGTGGAGAAAAAACGCAATGTAAATGTGCCAGGGTTTTCTCTCATTTTATCCATGAATGAAAAGGGACAGCCGCTATTCAATCGCCTTATGGCAAAAGGAATCATCACACAACACGACGATAAGTTTCGGTTTTTATTCTCTCCCGAATTGCGCTTTAAAAAGAAAGACAATTACTATATTTTTCATTCAGGGGCTTATACACCTGCAATTGAAGAACACCGGAGAAATAATGGGGTTTGGACGGAACGAGGAACACGCTTGCAATTTAGTCTAGACTCATTGAGCCGGACTGAGGCCTTTGGAACGATTTACATTCCTGTTGATCGACTCATTCGTAGGAATAAATTCTTTTAAACTTATTCTTCTTTTTCGAAGCGGAGCAATGTTTTATGAATGTGCGAAATGCTGCAGTTGTACTTTTCGGAAAGCTCTTTTAAAGTCATTCCTTTTTCAAAACGCAGGAAGTGAATTCGTTTTTTTTGCGCGTAGTCGAGAGGGTCGGGTCGGCCATTGGATGTGTTTCCGCCTTTCGGACCATATTTTAATCGTCGTTTTAACCACAGCTGCGAATTGTCGCGTTTACCCGATTCAAATCCTTTTTTTATCGAGGCGCTGAAACTCGTCCATGAGAGATTTTCAACAGAGTTGTTGTTTAGATTTCCGTCGAGGTGAACAACGACCTTATTTTTCCGGGGTTGTGGATTTGGAATATAGGCCATAGCCACCACTTTATGCGGATATACCGTGCGGCGCTTGCCTTTATCATCCACCAAGTCGGTCAGAAGGAAACCGTTTTTCGGATGAATACGAATTGTCTTTGGACGTCCTTCCAAATGAACTACGCGGCCATTGCGCATGGTAGATGTGCGCTCAATAGAACGAATGCTGCCCTTATTGGACACCTCATAATTTGAAAACCCAGGAACAACTTTCCACTCTTCCATTTTAAGCCTTTGTTAAATAAACAAATCACTTTTAGTTTTGTTCGTTGTTTTCATTGAATTGTATGCTACTCTAACATTATGGTGTAAATAACTATTGTATGTTCAAAATGACTTTAAAGGAGTCCATCGCTACCTTTAATTAAAAACGAGCATGGCAAAAAAGCAAAAAATCTTTGTGTTAGACACCTCAGTATTGTTGCACGATCATCAGGCAATCACAAACTTTAAGAAGAACTATGTTGCCATACCCATCACGGTTTTGGAAGAGTTGGATAAGTTCAAAATTGGAAACGACATGAAGAATTTTTCTGCTCGGGATGTTATACGGCAAATCGATAAACTTTCATCACACGGAAGTTTACAAGATTGGATAAGTTTGGGAAAAGAACTAGGGAACTTCAAAGTAGTGCTGGACAATAATCCCAAGGAAATCAACGCGGAATACGTCTATTCAGCAGGGAAGAATGACCATAAAATTATAAATGCAGCCCTTGTTTTAAAAGAGACGGAGCATAAGATGGAAGTTGTTCTTGTCACCAAGGACATAAACCTGCGCATCAAGGCAAAGGCATTAGGGATCAATGCAGAGGATTATGAAACTGGCAAGGTTGAAGTAAAGGAGGAAGGAACATCCAACATGATCGATCATGTAGACTCCGAAATTATACGTCACATCTTCCATGCAGGGAAAGTGGATGAAAATGGAATTCTTGGCAAGAA
>JBILBT010000096.1:0-10336 GCA_044353545.1 Crocinitomicaceae bacterium
CAAGTGCATCCCATGGATGTGGTTGAAGTTGCTTCAATCCAAGAGCGATACGTTTTTTATCGTCATCAAAATCAAGGATTACAACATTCAATTTCTCGTCAAGGGTAACGATTTCTTCAGGGTGATTCACGCGACCCCAAGAAAGGTCTGTAATGTGAATCAAACCATCTACGCCACCAAGGTCGATAAATACACCATACGAAGTGATGTTTTTAACTGTACCTTCCAGTACTTGTCCTTTCTCAAGGCCAGAGATAATTTGTTTCTTCTGTTCTTCGAGCTCAGCTTCGATAAGTGCTTTGTGAGAAACAACAACATTTCTGAATTCTTGGTTGATTTTCACCACTTTGAATTCCATGTTCTTTCCAACATAGATATCGTAATCGCGAATTGGCTTCACATCAATTTGTGAACCTGGCAGGAATGCTTCGATTCCGAATACATCCACGATCAAACCACCTTTCGTACGACACTTCACAAATCCAGTGATCACTTCACCAGTGCGAAGAACATCATTCACACGAATCCATGCTTTGTGCATACGAGCTGTGCGGTGAGATACGATCAACTGACCATACTTGTCTTCTTGACATTCAACAAATACGTCAACTGTGTCCCCAACCTTTAGTTCCGTGTTATAACGGAATTCAGAAGCAGCAACAACACCTTCAGATTTGAATCCGATGTTGATAATCACTTCTTTTTTGTTGAGCAAAACCACTGTTCCTTCAACAACTTCTTTTTCGTTGATTGAGTTCAATGTATCTTCGTAACGATCTGACAATTCAGAACGTTGAACTAGGGAATACCCGTCTAATGCGAGTGCATCCCAATCAAAATCTGCAGAACCCTGCGTTGGTTTTTCTTTTGCCATTTTGGCTTTATTTACTTGTATTTCGGCGCCCTATACATCCGAAAGATATGAATACATGCTGTTTTAACAGGGATACAGCTCTTTTTTAAGGGTGCAAAGATAGGTAAAATCTCCTAAAACTCCAATAGATTCAATAAAAAAAGCCACCAGTATAAGAACCGATGGCTTTCAATGCGTTAAAGGGTCAATCGTTATTTAATTGCGTCCGCTCGTTTCTTAAATTCAATTGCTTTTTCTGTATTTCCTAAGCTTCTGTGAAGTTGAAACAAAATTGTCAATACATCTTTGTCGTTGGGATTCTTAGCGATGTATTTTTCCAAAGGAATCAATGCTCTTTTATAGATATCATCGGCTTCTTTCAACATTGCATCGTAGCGTGAATCGCCGAATTTCAATTGGTTCGCAGCGGTTTTCGTTTCACCAGCCCAAGTTACCAAGATTGCACCAAGTTGATACATTGCATCGTCAAACTGTGGATCAATTTCTAAAGCTTTGTTCAATGCTGTTTCTGCTTTGTCATTCTGCTTCAATTGGCTATAGATTGTTCCGATGGTGTAGTGCAATATTTTATTATTCGGGTCTGTGGCAATGGCAGCAGCAAGTGCGGCTTCAGCACCCGCATTATCCCCTTCATCAATGCTGATGTTCACCAACTCAAGAAGTAAGTCGCGATCGGTTGGGAATTTCTTTCTGCCTTCTGAAATAATCGCTTTTGCTAAATCACTTTTTCCTGCAAGACGATAGTTTCCAGATGCTTTCGCATAAGAGTAGGGCAATTTGTAGTTGAATCCTGCTGCCTCGCTAAATACATTACCCGCTTTCTCGTATAGTTTTGCTTTTTCATAACAAATCCCTGCATTGAACAAAGAAACAGTATCCACTTGATTCATTGCGCCCGATAATTTTACTTGCAACTCATAGGCCTCAGCTGTTTCAGCATACTTCTCTTGCTTGTACATCTCATCGATACCCATTCCAAAAAGTTGTTTTTTCTGGTAAATCGATTCTTGAATGTCGCCTTTAAATTTCGCGCTAACAGAAAGTGATTGTTTGTAAGCCGCTAAGCCGATGTTTAAATAATTTTCGCCCTCAGTTTCTGTAAAAACTGTATCCATAGCAAACGCCATCAAATAGCCTGTATAAATTTCGCCTTTGAAAAAAAGTGTTTTCGGACTCAATTTTGTTGTTTCATTTGCTGCGGCCAAGTCGATAAATTCTTTTGCCTTTTTAATGGTTGTTTGCATGGCTGCGAAATCACTTCCGCCACCCATCATCATCATCGTTACCTGATCTTTAAATTTAAGGTATTCAATTGCTGCAGATGTTTCATTGTTTTTCTGAGCGAACGCACTTGACGAAAGAAGTGCTGCCCCGATAAGAATCGCTAGATTTTTCATACGTTTTTTCATTTTTATTTATTACGATGCAAATTTGTTATTTATTCCACAGCGCCGTCGTTGTCAACTTCTGTGCCATTCTCTGATTCCGGACTAGTTTCAATTGGATTTTCACCATCTATTTCCATTTCTTCATCCTCGTCTTCACTTCTAGGAACTCTCGCAATTGCTGCGATTTCGGCGTTTGCTTTGAGGTTAATCAGTCGAACTCCTTGTGCGGCGCGTCCCATCGTGCGGATGGTGTCGATGTGCATACGGATCGTAACTCCTGATTTCGTAATGATCATTAAATCCTCTTCGTCATCCACATTCAAGATAGACAACAAAGGACCTGTTTTATCCGTGATGTTCAACGTTTTCACCCCTTTTCCACCACGGTTTGTGATGCGGTAAACTGGTTCTTGATCTTCAGGGTCATTCAAGAAAGTACGTTTCCCGTATCCTTTTTCTGAAACCACTAGAATTGTTGAGAACACATCTTCAACGCAAATCATCCCAACCACTTGATCGTGATCACCTCCTAGAGATACTCCTCTAACTCCAGATGCGTTTCTTCCCATAGGACGCACTGTTGATTCATTAAAACGTATCGCACGACCAGAGGATGTTGCCAAAACGATTTCATTTGTTCCATTGGTCAATTTTGCCTCAAGCAACTCATCATTGTCACGAATTGTTATGGCATTGATACCATTTGATCGTGGACGCGAGTAAGCCTCAAGCGATGTTTTCTTGATTACCCCTTGTTTTGAACACATCACAATGAAGTTGTTCTCAACATAATCCTTATCCGTCAAATCCTTCACTTTAACATAGGCCTTCACCTTATCATCTTGAGGGATGTTGATCAAGTTTTGGATTGCTCGGCCTTTTGATAATTTGTTTCCTTCAGGAATTTCGTAAACGCGCATCCAGAAACAACGGCCTTTTTCTGTAAACACCAAAAGGTAGTTGTGGTTTGTTGCCACGAAGAGGTGTTCCAAAAAGTCTTTGTCACGGGTTGCAGAACCTTTCGATCCCATTCCTCCGCGGTTTTGTACCTTATATTCGTTCAAGCTTGTGCGTTTGATGTATCCCGCATGTGAAATTGTAATAACAACTTCTTCATCGGCGATCAAATCCTCCATTCGCATTTCGCTTGCGGAGTATTCAATGACCGAACGACGCTCGTCACCATACTTCTCGCGTACCTCAATCAATTCATTTTTAATGATTTCCATGCGACGGCTTTCATTCTCAAGAATGTCTTTCAAGTCGGCAATCAAGGTCATTAACTCATCGTATTCAGCACGAAGCTTATCTTGCTCAAGTCCTGTCAAATGACGTAAACGCATATCTACAATCGCGCGGGTCTGAATTTCAGACAAGCCAAAACGAGTTGACAAGCGATCTCGCGCATCATCCGGACTAGCAGATGATTTAATGATTTCAATGACTTCATCAATATTGTCAGATGCAATGATCAATCCTTCAAGGATGTGGGCACGTTCTTCAGCTTTGCGCAATTCAAAACGCGTACGACGAACGACGACCTCGTGGCGGAATTCCACGAATTTGGCGATCATGCTCTTCAAGTTGAGCAATTGTGGACGACCGTCCACCAAACAAATGTTGTTTACAGAGAATGATGTTTGCAATGCTGTAAACTTGTACAGCTTGTTCAAGACCACATTGGCAATTGCATCTCGTCTGATTTCGTAAACGATGCGCATACCATTTCGGTCAGACTCATCGCGCAAATCAGAGATACCTTCGATTTTCTTGTCGTTAACAAGATCCGCTGTTTTCTTGATCATTTCAGCTTTGTTCACTTGGTACGGAATTTCCGTAACGATGATTTGCTCACGACCGTTGTGCTCTTCAATTTCTGCTTTTGCACGAATCACAATTTTACCACGTCCAGTAAGCAAGGCTTCACGAGCTCCTTCGTATCCATAAATGATACCTCCAGTTGGAAAGTCGGGTGCTTTGACGTAGTTCAGAAGTTCTTCGTCTTCAATATCTTTATTGTCTACATAAGCAATGATTCCATCCACAACCTCTGTTAGATTGTGTGGGGCCATGTTCGTAGCCATTCCCACCGCGATACCCGACGCGCCATTCACCAAAAGGTTAGGGATTTTCGTCGGCATAACAGTTGGCTCTTCTAAGCTGTCGTCAAAATTCGGAGCAAAGTCTACCGTATCTTTATCGAGGTCATTGAGCATTTCCTCGGCAATTTTACGAAGACGTGCTTCAGTATATCGCATTGCCGCAGGGCTATCTCCATCAACCGAACCGAAGTTACCTTGTCCATCAACAAGAGGGTAGCGCAATGACCACGGTTGTGCCATACGCACCATGGTGTCATACACTGAGCTATCGCCGTGTGGGTGGTATTTACCCAAAACTTCACCAACGATTCTCGCTGACTTCTTGTGCGGGCGATTCGATAGTACACCCAAGTCCTGCATGCCGTACAATACGCGGCGGTGCACAGGCTTAAAGCCATCCCGGACATCGGGCAAGGCTCTTGAAACAATAACGGACATCGAATAATCGATGTAAGCCGATTTCATTTCATCTTCAATATTGATCTTGATTATTTTTTCTCCGTCTGCCATGTTGTCACATTAATTTTTGAGCACGCTTGTTGCTTATTTTAGCAAGGTTCGAAATTAGTGAATTTGTTAGTTTTAAAAGGAGCGAAATTATCCTTTTTACTAACAAAAATGTGTGGAAAATGGACTTTTTTGGCCACTTATTAACAATTTATTCGTTTTATATTTGTCATGTGGCAGAAATGCGGATTTTTACCAAAAAATGGATGCAGAATATGGAAGCTAAGTTTTCACCTCGTGTTAAAGATGTAATTAGTTACAGCAGAGAAGAGGCACTTCGTTTGGAGAATAATTTTATTGGAGTCGAGCATTTGTTGCTCGGTTTGATTCGTGAAGGCGATGGGAAAGCAATTCGGATATTGAAAGAGTTTCAGCTTGATTTGAAGCAAATACGCACCGAGGTTGAAAAGAGTCTTTCTTCTTCGCCGAAGTCGAGTTTGCAAACATTGGGAAACATTCCTTTGACGAAACAGGCAGAGAAAGTGCTCAAAGTTACCTATCTTGAAGCGAAATTGTACAAGAGCCCAATGATTGGCACGGAGCACTTGTTGTTGTCGATGTTGAAAGATGAAAACAACTTTGTGTGTAGTTTATTAAATAAATATGGAGTAATATATCATAACGTGAAAGACGAATTAGAAGCAATGATGGACGAGAACACGACACCACGTTCTGAGTTTCCTGGTGGACAGGAAGATGAAACGGATCCTTTTGCGCCTCAACGCAAGCCGGCAGATCCAAAATCCAAAACTCCGGTGTTGGACAATTTTGGACGAGACCTTACAAAGATGGCAGAGGCAGGTAAACTTGATCCTATTGTTGGTCGTGAGAAAGAGATAGAGCGTGTAAGTCAGATTTTATCGCGTCGTAAAAAGAACAATCCAATTTTAATTGGTGAACCTGGAGTAGGGAAAAGTGCCATAGCTGAGGGATTAGCATTGCGCATTGTTCAGCGTAAAGTGTCGCGCATACTGTTTAATAAACGTGTCATTTCGTTGGACTTAGGTTCATTGGTGGCGGGTACAAAATACCGTGGTCAGTTTGAAGAGCGGATGAAGGCAGTGATGCAGGAGATTGAAAAAAATCCAGACATCATCTTGTTTATCGATGAGATTCACACCATCATTGGCGCTGGAGGTGCAAGTGGTTCTTTGGATGCATCCAATATGTTTAAGCCTGCTCTTGCTCGTGGGGAAATGCAAGCGATTGGGGCCACTACCTTGGATGAATACCGCCAATATATCGAGAAGGACGGAGCACTAGAACGCCGCTTCCAAAAAGTGATTATTGAACCAACAACCATTGATGAAACGATTCAAATCTTGAACAACATCAAGGAACGCTATGAAGATCATCACAATGTGTCTTACACGCAAGAAGCTATTGATGCGTGTGTGAAATTGACTGAGCGCTACATTACGGACCGTCATCTTCCAGATAAGGCCATTGATGCCTTAGATGAAGTAGGTTCGCGTGTGCACATCACAAACATCAATGTTCCTCAAGAAATCATAGATATCGAAGGGAAGATTGAGGCCTTGAAAGATGAAAAAAATGAAGTGATTAAATCACAGCAATACGAGAAAGCAGCCGAATTGCGCGATTCTGAACGTAAACTTCAAGAACAATTGGAGGACGAGAAGAAAAAGTGGGAGGCAGATTCAAAAGTGAATAAAGTAGTTGTCACCGAAGAGAATGTTGCAGAGGTAGTTTCCATGATGTGTGGGATTCCTGTGACGAAAGTTTCTCAATCTGAAACGGGTAAACTGGTGAATATGGCCGAATCCCTTCGTGGAAAAATTGTCGGTCAAGACGAAGCGGTTTCTAAAGTGGTGAAAGCCATTCAACGGAATCGCGCAGGATTGAAAGACCCAAACAAACCTATTGGGTCATTTTTCTTTCTCGGGCCAACAGGCGTTGGAAAAACCCAGTTGGCGAAAGTGCTTGCTAAATATTTGTTCGACTCTGACGATTCGTTGATTCGCATTGATATGTCTGAATACATGGAGAAATTCTCTATCTCTCGTTTGGTGGGAGCGCCTCCGGGGTATGTGGGTTATGAAGAAGGTGGGCAGTTGACTGAAAAAGTGCGCAGAAAACCGTATTCAATCATTCTTCTCGACGAAATAGAAAAAGCGCATCCTGATGTATTTAATCTATTGCTTCAAGTGCTCGACGATGGTCACATGACCGATGGCTTGGGTAGAAAAATTGATTTCAAGAACACGATATTGATTATGACATCCAACATCGGAGCGCGCCAATTGGCTGATTTCGGTTCAGGTGTTGGATTTGGAACAAAAGCGAAAGAAGAGTCGCGTGATGAAAATGCGAAGTCAGTGATTCAAAACGCGCTGAGAAAAGCTTTCTCTCCAGAGTTCTTGAACCGTGTCGATGACATGATCCTGTTCAAGTCATTGCAACGTGACGATATCCATAAAATCATTGACCTCGAATTGGAGAAATTGTACGGTCGGATCAATGATTTGGGCTACAAAATCGAAATGACCGAAGGGGCTAAGGATTTAATCGTCGAAAAGGGATATGATGAAAAATTTGGTGCTCGACCGCTAAAACGTGCGATTCAAAAGTACATCGAGGATCCACTCGCAGAGGAAATCATTAAAGCAACCTTGACGACAGGAGACACAATCAAAATTGATTTGGCTGAATCGAAGGATGAATTGGTCATCCACATCGATAAACCTCAGACAAAGTCCAAGACAAAGGAATAATCTTTAAGGGCCGTGAAAACGGCCTTTTTTGTTTGAACAAAGAAATATATGCGTTTGAAAATCGCCATTTTATCCTACTGTTTGTTGACCTTCTTGGTTTCGTGTGAAAGCGATAAGGTACCAATGAAATCATACAAAACCCAATATGTGTTCGTGATGATCATGGATGGTGCACGCTATACAGAAACATGGGGAGATGCGAACCATAGCTATATTCCTCGTTTGTCAAATGATATGGCTCAGTTTGGTGTCATCAACACGAACTTTTCGAATAATGGGTATACACACACGACAGCTGGACATACAGCCATCATGACAGGACATTATCAGGCAATCAACAACACTGGTGGTGAGTTCCCTAGTTCTCCTTCCTTCATGCAAATTTGGCGCTGTTTCAAAGGTCAAGAAGCTTCAAATGCCTGGGTAATTGCCAGTAAAGATAAATTGGAAGTACTCTCAAACACCAAGGACCTTCGCTGGAAAAATAAATTCAGGCCTTTGGTAAATTGCGGAATAAATGGCAATGGAACGGGCTACCGTGACGACAGTACCACGTCAGTTCGAGTCATGGAAGTGCTCGAGACCTATTCGCCTCATTTGTTGATTGTCAATTTTAAGGAACCCGATTATTCAGGTCATCAAGCCAATTGGGTGAATTATTTGAACGGAATACAATCCTCGGATGAATATATCTACAGAGTATGGAATTTCATTCAGACAAGTCCAATATATAAGGACAAAACGACACTATTCGTGACCAACGACCATGGTCGGCACCCTGATGGCACGGCGGATGGATTTGTTTCACATGGTGATGGTTGTTCGGGTTGTCGTCACATCATGTTCTATGCCTTTGGTCCAGACTTCAAACAAGATGTAGTCATTTCACAACCGCGCGAATTGATTGACATCAATGCGACAATTCTTGAGTTGCTTGGGATTTCAGGTGTCTATTCGGAGGGCGAGGTGATGCGTGAATTGTTTCAATGAGTATAGTACTTCTTTCTTAGCCAGAAAGCCAAGCGCACCATGATAATCAAAGCTGGAACTTCCACCAAAGGACCGATCACTCCAGCAAAAGCTTGCCCAGATTCTATCCCAAACACACCAATGGCCACCGCAATGGCCAATTCAAAATTGTTGCCCGAAGCGGTAAATGACAGTGCTGCATTGTCGTGGTAGTCGGCACCTGCCCATTTTCCTGCGAAGAACATCAAAAGAAACATCACACAAAAGAAAATCACTAGGGGTAGAGAAATGCGCAATACATCAAGAGGTAATTCTACAATCATTTGTCCTTTTAAACTGAACATAACAACAATGGTAAACAATAATGCGATCAAGGTGATGGGCGAAATAAATGGCAAATAAACGCGGTCAAACCACTCCAGTCCTTTCAAACGAATCAAAACCAAACGCGAAATTACAGCAATGGCAAAGGGGATGCCCAAGTAAATTCCTACCGTCTTTGAAATCTCTGCAATGGTGATGTCGATCGATAAGCCGGAAATACCAAAGATTGGCAACATGATTTCCAAGTAGAAATAAGCATAGGCGCTGAAGAATAGCATTTGAAGTAGGCTATTGATGCCTACAAGTCCGGCAACGAGTTCGCGGTTTCCATCTGCCAACTCATTCCAAACGATGACCATGGCAATGCAAGGGGCCAATCCGATCATGATGAGTCCCGTCATGTACTCTGGGTAGTCGCGAAGAAAAAAGATGGCGAGAATAAACATCAAGAAAGGTCCAACAATCCACGTAATGAAAAAAGAAAGTGCCAGTAATTTTGGTTTCGCCAGAACGGCTGGGATTTTAGAAAATTTCACTTTCGTCAAAGGTGGTACCATCATTAAAATCAAGCCGATGGCCAAGGGAATATTGGTTGCCCCAGTGGAGAATGAGTTGATGAATGTATCCGCTTCCGGAATGAAATATCCGATTCCCACACCAATGATCATGGCTAAGAAAATCCAAAGTGTTAAATAGCGGTCGAGAAATCCGAGTTGCTTGGGTTGGGTTGTTTTCATGTTTAGCGCTTTATTTTTAATTCTTCATTTTTAATTCTTCATTTTTAATCATCGTTGTCCTATAAAATTTAACTACTTTTCTTGATATCATTGGTTTTAAAGTAAGAAGGGTGGTTTTTATTTTAATCTGATTTAATCATATAGTATTTAAACTGTTTGATCCCGATGGGGTCATTAACCTTTCGAGAGGGCTTATGGTTACAAAGATTCGACCCCGATAGGGTCAGTAAATCAAAGTTAAACTGATTGGATAAAATATGAAGGTGGATTTAGTCGGACAACAATGATTTTCAATTCTTCATTTTTAATTTTTCACTTTTAATTTTCCACCCTCACTTTCGAAAAAACATACAGACATTCACGGGCAATTTGCAGTGAACGCTCTAGATATTTTTCGTTCTGTAGGTCAGTGCCATCGAAAGCTTTTGGGTCTTCGTAGGTTGTTCCAATGCGCAATTCTACACCGGGAATGAAAGGGCAATTTTCATCCGCGTCGGAACAGGTCATGATGGCTGCAAATTCACTTTGAGGATTAGAAGGATCATTCACAGTTTTTGAAAAACAGGTCACATAATCCGATGGAGCTCCAAATTTGACTGTGTAATTGGGGTTGTCAACTTCGTTTTCCTGAGCGACAACAAACCCTATATCACGCAATGCCTTTATCGCGTTGGGATGAAACGCGGTAGCTTCTGTTCCT
>JBILBT010000332.1:0-3225 GCA_044353545.1 Crocinitomicaceae bacterium
TCCGCGCTCGCGCATCTCGTCCCGATACTTTTGGAAGTTGTTCGGTGGGTGAGGTTCCGCAGGAAGACTCGAACCCACCAGCTCGTTCCGCTCGTTGGTGTTGTAAGACCCCATCGGGGACGAATCTAATTCGAATCCGAAGCATGATTCGCTCCGCTCACCATGCTTGATTCTTCGCTCGCGCATCTCGTCCCGATACTTTTGGAAGTTGTTCGGTGGGTGAGGTTCCGCAGGAAGACTCGAACCCACCAGCTCGCTCCGCTCGTTGGTGTTTTAAAAAAATATCGGAGTCGAACGATCTCTTTGTCCGAAGCATGGTTCGCTAGGCTCACCATGCTTGATTCCTCGCTCTCACACTGTTTCTCACTCTGTCCTTCTGGGGTTATTGCATGAGCCCAGCCTATCGACGTGCAATGGATAAAAGCACTACTCGCTGCGCTCGTTGGTGCTTTTTTAGTTCAATTGCTCACTCAAACTCCTGCGTCGCTTGGTTCGCGATTGAACTAAAAAAGCACCGTCCTACGGACAGTGCTTTTATCAGAGTGATTCGGCTGGGATTCGAACCCAGGACCCATACATTAAAAGTGTATTGCTCTACCGGCTGAGCTACCGAATCATCGCTTTCGCGGGTGCAAAGATAGTTGTATAATTTAGTTTATCAAGTGATAATCACTTTTTTTTTGACTTTGAACAGTGATTCACCGAGCTGATTTCTTTTCATTCGCCTTCAAAATCTTTGCGACGAGATGCTTACGCGTCTTTCCACTTGATTTGAAACTCGATTTCGTTTTCACCATCACCGCGCTCGTGCTCAATCGTGAATTGTGCTCTGTCTGGTACATAAATCGCCTCTCCAGCAATAGAAATGCGGAAATTCTCACCTTTTTCGATGCTATCCGCTAAACGACGCAATTTATCAACGAATTCCTCCTTCGTGTAACTCTTTTCAATATCTCTTTCTGACATAACTTTTTTTTGTAAAAATAGCAATTTGTTGGCTCCGTGCAAATTAGATTAGTCCAATGAAAAGCGTATTTTTAACTCATGGAAAAAATTATTCTCCTTGGTTATATGGGGGCGGGGAAAACCCTTCTCGGTAAAGTACTGTCCGATTCATTGAATATCCGCTTGATCAACTCAGATTCAGAAATTGAGCTTAACACGGGGATGAGCATAGGTCAGATTTTTGAACAATACGGGGAAGATTATTTCAGGAATTTGGAACAAGAATATTTGAAAAATTTTGATCCTCAGGGATCCTTTGTCCTAGCTACGGGTGGCGGAACTCCATGTTATAATGATCAAATGACCGTGCTCAATGCATTAGGTACAACCGTTTATCTACAATGCAGCAATGAAACGCTGTTTTCGCGATTGAAAAACGAGCGTGAACACCGCCCGCTTATTGCTGGATTGAGTGATGATGAATTGCGCGAAGCCATTGAATACCGCATGATTCAACGAGAGAGAATTTACCAAAAGGCGCAGATTATTCTTCCGGAAAACGAGCACAATGTCGATGCACTTATGCGTCACCTTCACCAAAAAAACTAAGGCCTTCCCCAGATTGTTCTTTCTTTAAGATGAAATAATGGAGGGTGGATATGACGAGCACAAAAAGGAGCGACAATTTATCAAAAATACTCGTGTCGGTTCTGAAGTAATCGTATCCCAAATAAAAAAACAACATGCCGAGATAAATGAAAACCCCAGCAATCAAGAGTGGGAAATAGATGGTGTTTTTTCGCCAAAGGAGTACCAAAGAACTGAGTATAACGAGCCAGCATAGAATGCTTATGACAAAAAGGGTGGTCAGTCTTGAGGTAAATTCTTCAGCTGAAAAACCCAGTTCTGCGCCCCTTTCGGCGAGTATGGTGTCGATGGCAACATGACGATGCACGTGAATCAACTGTTGAAAGGTCAGTGCAACATATCCAACGGTATTCCAAACGAGAAAAAGTGAGGCAAGTGTTACCAATATATAGAAAGTGATTTTGGTGTAGGCGTCGGGCTCATTTTCGCCCAAAAGAATCCGCAACAGCCAATTTTCTTGTCTATGTTTAGCCCTTTGTCCTGAACTTGTTTGTGTGCGTGCCATCCTTTGGTTAAAATTGTAGAAAATTTCTTAGACTTCGCACTATAATGGACGCATACCTGAAGGATACATTTTTTCTGGATTACACTCATGAATACTTTGATGCTTTTCTAGCACCTATTGATCCTGCTTTACCTGAGTCTGAATTGGCTATCGCTCTGTATTATCTCGTGCGTGATGCGTTTCTGTACGACCCTTATCATCTTGATTTGACGCATCAGGGCTTGAAGGCGTCGAATGTACTCGGTAAAAAACGTGCTTGGTGCGTGGAAAAATCATCCGTTCTTGCGGCATGTGCACGACGTTTTGGTATTCCTTCAAGATTGGGCTACGCCATCGTTACCAATCACATTGGCGTGGAAAAATTAAAGTCCTACTTGAGGCGTGATGAAATCGTATTTCATGGATTTGTAGAACTTTTTGTAAATGGCACCTGGGTAAAATGTACACCAGCGTTTGACACACGGATTTGCGCACTCACGAAAGTGTCACCATTGGACTGGGACGGCAAATCAGATTCTTTGTTTCAAGAGTTTGATCAAGGAAAGAAATTCATGGAGTATCTTCATTTTTATGGGATCTTCGACGATGTGCCGATTCAATTGATGAATGACGAAATGCAGAAATATTATCCGCATCTCTTTGAATTGGAGTTCAATACGCGGGAATTTTCATTCAAACATTTGTAACCTAAACTACTTCACTAGCACCACTAAATATTTAGACACTTTCCAAAATTCATGTGGATCCTTGATTCGAATTTTTGTGTTTTTCCCAATGGGCACAAGTGTGTAGGAATCGGAGGGATGGTCGGTGATGAATTGTGGCTTCGAACCCTCAATAAAAATTTCATTGTCTTCACGCATGTCAAGCGTTGAAAAGTACTTTTGATTGAGATTTCCAGCAACGCGGATGCTTCTATGTATGCCTATAAATCCTTGCTTTTGCTCGATGACATGATTTTTTTTAAGTTCATCCAAGGTTCCGTAGGAATAATATACCCTGTTCAAATCGTCTCTTAGGACTTCCGCCAGTTCATGTTTTTCTTGATATGCATCAAAAAGCTTTGAATAGGATTCGTTCATGGTACTTAACTCATGGGTCAACTCAGAAAGCTGAAATTCTTTGGC
>JBILBT010000333.1:0-3216 GCA_044353545.1 Crocinitomicaceae bacterium
TCGTTTTTGTGAATGTAAGATACTTTTTTACCGTCGGGAGAATATTCCGCAAGTGTTTGTGGTTGGTGCTGATCGTCCAACAAACTGAGTTTTTTAGTTTTGATGTCGAAGAGATAATACACTGCGTTATAACTTCTTCGGTAGATGGCTTCAGTATTTGTTGTGAGGAGCACTTTTGTTTCGTCGTTGTTGAAGAAGTAATCGTCGAATTGAATGGCTTCACCGTTTATTTTTAGGTCGCTTGTTTCGAAGAGGACCTCACCTTTTCCATTTTCCTCTGTAATCAAGTACTTCACAAGGGCTTGACGACCTTCTTTTGCTTCGATCTTTGTGTAATGCAAGCCATCGTTCATGGACGCGAAACCGTCAACACCGCTTGAACGGAACTCGTAGGTTTTCCAAATTTTTTCAACCGTAATTTGAGAAAAAACGGTGATGTTGATCAGCAAGAATAAAGCGAGAATGCGCATAACAGTGTTTTATTTGAAAAGCGAAGATAGGAATTGTTTTGGACAGATGACTTGGAGTAGGGGGAAACAAAAAGAGCCAGCCGTTTGGCTGACTCTTAAAAATCGTTGTGCGTTTATTATCTTACAAATACACGGAAAGTTTTTCCTTCAACTTGGATCAAGTAAAGGCCACTTTTCAATGAGATTTGGGTTTGTTTCGTTGAAAGAACCTTCGCTCCCAATGTGTTGTACACATCGATGGTCGCGTTGTTCGCATTTTTCACGTTAATCACGCCATTTGACGGATTTGGATAAATAACAACTTCTTCAGCTGTTGCTTCGTCAAGTCCTGCACCAAACACCAATTCTACATCAGCAGCGTTGCGTGGAAGGATTTTAAAAGCAGCAAAAGAGTGATTCACTAAGCCTGTCACATTGTACACTGCACCAACAGCAGGAACCGGCGTTGTCAAGTACATGAAGTCATCCACTTTGATTGGACCAGTACCATCGCTCACTGTCCATTCGTTGAATGAATCTGGAATAGCTGTAACAGCCACGTTGCTTACTGTAACCAACATACTTTCGTACATCTCAGCATTCACGTCAATTGAACTAAGGTTCAAAGCTGGATAAGCAGTGTAAGATCCTACGTTTGTAAATGAAGTAACACCACTGATTTGTGTTGTTTTTTCAGTACTTGCTCCAGGTGCATATTCAACAATAGAACCCGATACCAAAACGCTATCGCCAAGTGCTACAGAGTTGTTGCCGAAATCATACACATAAATTCCGCTAAATCCTGAAGTTCCATCTTGAATCCAGAATCCACTTCCTAATTTGAATCCAGATACTCGTCCACCTACAGTCACCGATTGACCAGCCATGTTTGAAAGGTCACCACCAGTCGTTGCTTGTGCTTGAGCAATTGACATCGGTGGAGCTGTAATTCCATTCTCTAAAATTTGAATGTCATCCAATTCCCAAGTAGCAGCAGCTGTAGTTGTACTTGCATAAACGAATGCTACACGTACAGTTGCAGTGCCATTGTACGTGCTTAAACTAACGTTTCCAGAGTTTACAAATGCAAATCCACCTGTAGAAAGCGCACATGAAGATGTGATGTCGGTCCAAGTAGCAGCAGATGGCGCTCCTGAGGTGTAGTTTGTAGATACTTTCACAGCGATAGGTGCACCCGCGTAGTTTTTCGCGTTGTTGAAGTTCAACATTGGGTTAGTCGCAGTTGACAAATTCACTACTGGAGAAAGGAACCAGATTTCAGTGTTGTCATTGGTAGCCCCATTATACCCCGTTGCTTTCAAGTAATAATCCGTTGGTGAACCAGTATTCGTTACTGTCCAGTTCACGGCACCAACAACTGCTTGATTGGCCCAGCCACCGGAAGTCAATGATTGGTCTTGAAAATCCTTCAATGGAAGGTACGTTTGCGCGGATACGCAGTGCCCAAGGGCGATAAGAGAAACAAGTAAAACTTTTTTCATGGTTTGATTTTTAAATTATTGGATCAATCTTTTATTATGATATCATCGATTTCCCAAGTACTTCCGTTTGTTGATGTACCTGTATATTTAAATGCCACGTGGACATTGGATGATAAAAAGGAGAGAAGGCTAACATCGCCTGAGTTCACCCAGTTCCAAGCGCCAGATGACAAAATTGGAGATATTTGCACCCAAGTTGCCGTAGACGGAGCACTAAAACCGTCGTAATTCGTAGAAACCCAAACAGAAAGTGGTGTTCCTGAATAGTTGTAAGCATTTTGGAAGGACAATTTTGGAGCTGTCGCACCAAGCAAATTCATGGTCGGCGATATCAACCATGTCTCACACGCTGAATTTGCACCGCCATTGAAATTCGAAATTTGTCCGTAAGCTGAACCAAAAACAGCACCTTGCGTATTGGTCGTCCAACTTACGCTACCATTCACCAGTTGAACTGACCAGCCACCTGATGTGATGTTTTGGTCTTCAAAATTCTTGCTCGCATAAACGGTTGGTTGACAAGAAGGATTCGGTAAAACGATGTCAGATGTTCTGCGCAAGTACAACTGCAAATCAGCATTGTAGCGTCCAAGAATTGCCGTTACGGTTCCATTTCCAGCAGGAACAGTTGCTCCAGCAAAATTTGAGTATCCACTTGTTCTCATGATGATTGAACTTCCTGAACATTCCAGAAGCGTAATGTTTTTAGACAACTGATTCGTCGCATCGGCAAAAGTGTTTCCAGCATCCATGTAGCTAAATTCAACATTCGAAATACGAACAAGTCGAGACTCCAATGAAGGATCAGTAAGCACTTGGGCCATAGTTACATCAACAGGATTTACAACCATTCCGGTCTTCAATTTAACTACACTCTTGCTGACGTCAACAGAGTCCAGTTGCAAAATTCCGTTGTATTCACTCAAAATTGCTCCATTTAAATTGATTCGAATGGAATCTCCTTCGTACAAACCACCAGAAGCAGTGATACGCACATTCAATCCAGACTGACCATCCGTAACATATACATTCTTGTACAAGTTCCCAGAAACCTCATCAGCAGTAACTAAACAATACAGATTGGTATCGCCATCTCCGAAGTGAATGGTAGTCCCTTGATAAAGCGCACGAAGCTCAGTGACATCGAGTTTAGCACTTTCTGGAATTTCCTTGTAAGGTGGATTGTCGATTTCTTTGCGACAGCTTGACAAAGACAAAACTGCAAAGAGGGCCATCATCAACCCCGTTATTGATACATGTTTCAT
>JBILBT010000334.1:0-3208 GCA_044353545.1 Crocinitomicaceae bacterium
CTCGAAAGTGTATTGAAGAATTTGAAACCAAGAACCACCTCACTTGGGTTGAAATGGCTCAACAGCTACATAAAACCCAGGGTAAAACATCTGCTAAACCAAGTTTGAGTAAAACTACAAGCTCTAGCAGCAACCCTTTTTGGATTCAAAAAAATACATTTATTCTTATATCAATTATATTCTTCCCACCTATTGGGTTCCTAATTGGACTTTACATGCGGAAGAAAAACCCACATTTAATTGCGGACGATCAATGGATTCGCATCAAGAAGAAAAACGGGTTCATCCGGTTTTAGAGAAATGGGAAATCTGATCCAAATGGAATTTATTTACTTTGGAGACAACTGGCATATTGACAAAGGACTTTACTACAGGTCGAGTTTGATATTGAACCATTCGTCATAAATTGTCTTTTAGCCGAAGGCTGTCTTTTGCCTCAAAAGCTCAAGGAGCGAAGTGTTCATCGTCTTTCACTCTGCCCTGACAGTCGGACCTTTGTCTTCAAATCTTCGTGTAAAACTCTTCCAGCTCCCCTTAAAATCAAATCGTCATGTGCCGTATCTTTGAAAAAAAATCGCGCATGTTTCTCAATGCCCCTTTAGCCGAACGAATGCGTCCACGTGCTCTCGATGAGTATGTTGGACAGGAGCATTTATTGAGCTCTGGCGGCTCGTTGCGAAGGGCCTTGGATTCAGGATTGATTCCTTCCATGATTTTTTGGGGTCCGCCGGGCGTTGGAAAAACGACACTGGCGCAACTCATTGCCACGCACCTCAAGCGTCCCATCCATACCTTGTCTGCTATTTCTTCTGGTGTCAAGGATGTGCGCGACATCATCACCCGCGTTGAACAAGGTGGCATGTTCCAAGCACAAGGAACAATTCTTTTTATCGATGAAATTCACCGTTTCTCAAAGGCACAGCAAGATTCTTTACTTGGCGCTGTAGAAAAAGGAACGGTAACTCTGATTGGCGCTACGACGGAAAATCCTTCTTTCGAAGTGATCTCAGCACTCCTCTCTCGGTGTCAAGTATATACACTTCAGCCGCATACGAAAGAAGATTTACTTCGCCTATTGAACCGCGCTTTAACGGAGGATACTCATTTGAAGACGAAAGAAATTACTCTAACAGAAACGAATGCCTTACTTGCCATTTCTGGTGGTGACGCCCGTAAATTGTTGAACATCTTCGAAATTATCGTCGGAACGTTTGGACTTCAACAAGCCATTGAGATCACGGATGACTTGGTGCTTTCCACAGCTCAGCAATCCTTGGCGATGTACGACAAGGACGGCGAACAACACTATGACATCATTTCAGCCTTTATCAAGTCGATTCGTGGGAGCGATCCCAATGCAGCGATTTACTGGTTGGCACGTATGGTGGAGGGAGGTGAAGACCCAAAATTTATTGCTCGACGGTTGATCATATCCGCCAGCGAGGACATTGGCTTGGCCAACACAAACGCCTTGTTGATGGCGAACAATTGTTTTCAAGCGGTGGAAACGGTCGGATGGCCGGAAGCTCGAATTATTCTGGCGCAATGTACCATTTACCTCGCTTCCTCTCCGAAAGGAAATGGCGCATACATGGCCATCAATCGCGCTCAAGATGAAGTGAAAAAATCTGGAAATCTTGGCGTGCCTCTCCCCTTGCGAAATGCGCCTACCAAATTGATGAAGGAATTGGGCTATGGCCAAGGATACCTCTATTCGCACGACCACCCCGGCAATTTTGCCGAACAAGAGTTTCTTCCCACAGAAATTGCGGGAACCCCTTTTTTCCAATCAGGAAGCAGTCCACGTGAACGTGAAATAGATGAAACGATCCATACCTTGTGGGGCAATAAATACAAAAAGTAAGTCATGGCAGCCATTTCGTATTACCTCTTCGTTTGGCCATTGTCGCACTTGCCTCTTTGGATTTTATACAGATTCAGCGACTTTCTTTACCTGCTTTTGATCAGTGTAGTTCCCTACCGAAGGAAAGTCATCGACTCGAACTTAAAAAATTCATTTCCCGAAAAGTCGGAACGAGAAATTAAGCAGTTGAGACGAAAATTCTACCGCCATTTTTCGGACATCGTCATTGAGGGGGTAAAGAACCTGAGCATTTCAAAGAAAGAACTCTTGTCGCGAATTTCGGTGGTGAATCCTGAACTGATGGATCGCTTGTACGAGCAGCATAAAAGTGTTCTTTTGGTATCTGGACACTACAATAACTGGGAATGGATGATCACTGCACAAGCCTTACTTTTCAAGCATAAAGCAATGGGAATTGGTATGTCGATGACATCAAAGTTTTGGGATAAAAAAGTGAACACGCAGCGTGAGCGCTTCGGAATGAAAGTGATTCACTCGGCCAACTATAGAACAGAAATCGAAGTACGAAAAGACCAAGTCATCGCTATTTTAACTTTAACAGATCAATCCCCTGGAGACTCCAGAAAAAGTTATTGGATGAATTTCTTAAACCGCCCTACAGCCGTACTTTTTGGTGCCGAACAAATGGCCAATGAATATGACCTTGCTGTGGTATTTTTTGTCGTACGCAAAATGACACGTGGATTTTATACTGTCGAATTAAAACTTATTTCTGACCAAGCCCGTACAAGCGACTGGGGACAAATCACGGAGACACATACCAAACTGCTTGAGAAGGAAATACAGAAACATCCTGAGCAATGGATCTGGTCGCATAAACGCTGGAAACGTGAGGTGCCGAGTGACCTTAAGCAGTTAAAAAAGGAACAACATGAAAAATTCAATCAGCGCTTTCGCAACGCTTAACTTCTTCTTTTTTTGCGCTACACTCTTGCATGGTCAGGAGAATAAATACACACGAAAAAATGATAATGCACCTACCGTTCAGTACACCACAGATCGTTGTTATTCGCGCAGTATTTTGGTGACAGACAGCATGGTATATACTGCAAATTCCAATGGGACACTTTATGCCAGCCACAAAACAAACAATACGCACACAAACCTATTAAGGAACAAGAAGTTTGAGGAGATGCGCGATTTGGCCTTGACCAATGGAGAAATCATCGGCATGCAAAGTGGCAGTTACGGGATCTTAGCACGCACAGATGGGCAGAAATTTCTTGGGTACATTG
Organism: Crocinitomicaceae bacterium; assembly: GCA_044353545.1. GTDB lineage: Bacteria > Bacteroidota > Bacteroidia > Flavobacteriales_D > Crocinitomicaceae > M0103. The sequence goes on from JBILBT010000334.1 coordinate 3,121, forward strand.
CCCCGGGCAGTTTATGGCTTGGCACCTTTTTGGACGGTATGGACATTCAAGGTCAGACGGGGTTCATGATGGGTGACCCGAAAGATGG
>JBILBT010000380.1:0-10200 GCA_044353545.1 Crocinitomicaceae bacterium
CAAATACACCAGGGAAAGCACTTGGCTGGGCTGCAACAACTGCAGGAACAACTGCAACACCACTTGGAACGACAACATACGGGAACAACCGTCCTAATATTCGCATCACCTATACCCTACCTCCAACATGTCTAGGAACACCTGATGGAGGGATTGCCGTTACGTCAACTTCATCCATTTGTCCAGATGTAAACTTCGTGGTGCAGTTGAACAATGCCTCACAAGGCGATGGAATTACCTACCAATGGCAGGTATCGACCAATGGAACGACTTATTCAAACATCACCGGAGCAACAACCCCAAGTTTGACAACAAACCAAGACGTCGACTCTTACTACCAATGTGTAGTAACGTGTGGACCTTCAGGTTTCTCGGGAACCTCAACACCTGTTCAAGTAACTACGAACCCTTTCATGCAATGTTATTGCAACAGCAATGCGACAAATGTCGCCAATGAAGAAATTTTCAATGTGACAGTCGGATCATTGAACAACACCTCCACCTGTGGAATAACAGGAACAACAGGTTCAACTTTAAACCTTTATTCAAACTTTACGACTGTTGCTGCACCTAGCTTGGCTGCTACGGCAACTTATTCATTGGGATTGACGGTAGGAACTTGCGGAACCATCAACAACAACATGAGCAAGGTGTTCATCGACTACAATCAAAATGGATTGTTTACAGATGCGGGTGAACTTGTTTATGTTTCGCCAGCAGCAGTTGTCGGTGCAAATACCATCAATGCATCATTTGTAGTTCCTGCATCTGCGGTTGTTGGACTAACACGTATGCGTGTCATCAACATGCAAACAACTTCTGCAGCTACCATTAACCCATGCGGAACATACGCTTTTGGGGAAACAGAGGACTACATGGTAAACATTGCACCAGCGCCAACATGTCCACAACCAACATCATTGACCTTAGTTGATGCAGCAAATACGACTGCAACACTTCAATGGACTGTTAATGGTTCAGAAACGCAATGGGAAATTGAATACGGTCCAACGGGATTTACACCAGGTACTGGAACGGGTGTTCTTGTAAGCTCAAATCCAGCTACCATTAATGGATTGACGTCAAACTCGTTCTACCAAGCGTATATTCGTGCGGTATGTACTCCTGGTGATAGTTCATTCTACACTGGACTAGTATCGTTCAACACCTACAACCAAGGTGCATTTGTTGATTTTGACAACTCATGCCCGTCGACTGGATTTGTAGACATCTCAACAACAGGTACACCACTACCTTTGAACGACGAAGATGAAGCACCTCTTTCTTTCCCGTATACAGTATTCTTCCAAGGCGTACCTTACACGAATGCAACCATCGGGAACAACGGAGCTATTGTTTTTGGAACAACGACAGCCCAAGTGGCATTGAACAATACAGCGATGGCTGCAGCTGTCAATGGATTGTACCCTTTCTGGGACGATTTGGCAGGAACAGGTGGTGGATTGTGGTACCAGACAGTAGGTACTGCACCCAACCGTAAAACGATTGTTGAATGGCAAAAAGACCGCGTTGGCGCAGCAGGAAATCCTATAAACTTTGAATTGATTATCGAAGAAGCTACGCAAGAAATCTATTTCGTGTACGAGGATGCAATTACGGGCTCTTTGGCCTACGACAATGGTGCTTCCGCGACAATTGGTTTGGCAGGAACAAATCAAGATATTCAAGTATCCTTCAATCAAGCAACATACCTTACCGACAACACATGTGTTCACTTCGTGTACACAGATTGTCCTAAACCACTGAACTTGGTTGCCAACTCCGTACTTTCTGATGCCGCGGACTTCACGTGGTCAGCAGGTTTGGCAGGCGAAACTAACTGGACAGTGATTTATGGTCCTTCGGGATTTGATCCATTAACTTCTGGAACATCAGTACCTACATTAAACACAAACATCCAGCTTACAAACTTGGATCAATTGACACAATACGACATTTATGTGTTCGCAGACTGTTCGGTTGGAAACCAAAGTTTAGGTTTGTTTGGTACATTCTTCACGCCTCCTTTCTGTTCGGATCCTACCACAATGAACAATGCAACTGCAACAGCGTCTATCCTTGCTTCTTGGACATGGACAGCTTCATCTGTCAACTACCCAGCAACAGGATTTAACGTGCAGTACGGAGTGAATGGATTTGATTTGTACACAGGAACTGTAGCAAGTTCAGGTACAGCATTGAACAACATCATCAACGATGCAACATTGATGAGTGGTGGTGTTTACCAAGTGTATGTGCAAGCGGTTTGTGGAACAGATACCTCTTCGTATGTCGGACCATTCTCAGTGATCATGCCATTGGCAAATGATTCTGTGTGCGACGCTCAACTATTGAACGTTGATGGAACAGTTTATACATTCAACAATACAGGGGCTACACTTCAATTGAATGAAGCGCAAATCGCGCCTCCAGCAACTGGATTGCAAACAACTACAGGTTGGGTGGATTCAACATTAAACCTGACCACCTGGTTTAAGTTCGTTGCGCCAGCATCTGGAAATGTACGCATCAACAATACAGCCATCAATTACAACGGTCAAGCCGCAGTATATGATGTGACAACGTGCAGCGAATTCAGCTCATTTACCTTGATTGCAGCCAATGACAATGCAATTGGTGGAACAAGCCAAGCGCCGAACTTTACCGTGTGCGGATTAACACCAGGTAACACCTATTACTTGATGCATGATGGTTTCAGTTTCATCCCAGGTAACTATTCATTATCCATTACACCGATCAACTTGAATGCAGGAGCATTCAATGGTGTTATTGATGTATGTTCGGGGGAATCTGCCAATTTGTTTGACGGTGTTACCGGATACAGCGTGGGTGGTGTTTGGTCAGCAGAGCTTGTGATTTCAGGAGCAGGATTGACCGATAGTATCTTCTCTTCTGCTGGTTTAGCTTATTCTACCTTCAACTTTGACTACAGCATCACCGACGGTTGTGCAGAAGACACATCAATTGCGCAAGTACGTATTTTCGGGCCTTCATCCGCAGGAAATGATGGAACTGTTACTGTGTGTCGCAACGAGCCTTTTGACTTGTTGACTGGCCTTTCAGGAAATATGGATGCAGGAGGTACATGGTACAACCCAAGCAACCAAGTGACAGAATCGTTCATTTCTGCACCAAACATCCCTGGACAGTACAACTACGATTACATCACAGGAAATGGTGTTTGTCCAAACGACACATCAAACGTGCTTGTGAGCGTAAATCCGAACTGTGATTACAATGGAATTGAAGATTTAGAGAACGAACTTTTCACAGTTTACCCTAACCCGACAACGGGAACTGTTTTCATTACCAATGAACAATCAAACGAAATGTACTTTTATGAAGTAAGCGACATGAATGGACGTGTAATTTATACAAGCAAGATGGCAGTAAGCGGTTCTTCCGTAACAGAAATCAACCTTGTTAATGCGCAACCTGGAATGTATTTCTTAAAAGCATTTAACGATCGTTCATCGAAGGTTTTCCAAATCGTTTTGAACTAATCACCATTTCGCAAAGTCATTGAACCCTTTAAAATAAAAGAAAATGCAACGAATAATTAACACCTTACTCATTACGCTTTTGCTGTCAAGCGCAGCGGTAGCGCAATATTGTGCTCCGACAAGTTCCGGAGGAACGGGTACGATTATGAATAGTGTGTCATTCAGTAATATGACCAACAATTCAATCGCTACAAATCCTACAGCTTCTCCGTTCTACGTATCGTACACCAACACGGCGACAGTATTTCTCGGACAGAGTTATAATCTTTCATTGACGATGGAAGCTGCTGGAACCTATTCTGCAGCGATTGCATCCGTTTGGATTGACTATAACCAAAACCTTATATTCGAAGCCTCTGAATGGCAGCAGATTGGTTTAGCAATTCCGAGTGGACAAGTTACAACGGTATCCGTAACCATTCCCTTGACGGCAACGCCTGGAAACACGAAGATGCGCATTCGCACACGTGGTAATGGAAATACCAATGGTGCAATTGATGCGTGTACTGTGTTCGGTTCAGGAGAAACAGAAGATTACAACATCGCAATTGTACCACCTACGCCATGTGGAGGTCAACCAGTTGGTGGAACAACAACAACTTCAAATGCAACTGTATGTCCAGCGAATACATTCTCGCTATCGATGAGCGGTGCTACACTCGCTTCTGGATTGACTTACCAATGGCAATCGTCATTGAACGGAACAACATTCACCAACATCACTGGTGCCACTTCTCCATCTTACAACACGACACAAAGTGTCAACACCTACTACCAATGTGTCATCATATGCACTGCTAGTGGATTGACAGCAACGTCAACGCCAGTTTTAGTTACAACAAGTTCTTTCATCGATTGCTACTGTGCAAGTAACGCGACAAGTATTGCAGATGAAGAAATCTTGAATGTTTCCGTAAGTACATTGAACAATACATCAACATGTTCGACAACTGGAGGTCCAGGATCCATCCAAAGCCAATATTCTAACTATACGGCTACAGTGCCAGCGCCGATCTTGGCCGCTTCTGTAACCTACCCACTTTCCATTCAAATTGGAACATGCGGTGGTAATTTCAACAACGCTACGAAAGTATTCATTGACTTCAATCAAAACGGATCATTCACGGATCCTGGAGAAAATGTGTATACTTCAGCCGCAGCAGTTGTTGGACCACACACCGAAACAGGAAACTTCACGGTACCTCCAACCGCAACACTTGGTTTGACACGGATGCGCGTTGTCAATGTAGAAACAACGTTGTTGACATCAATCAATCCATGTGGCACATACACGTGGGGGGAAACCGAAGATTACATTGTGAACATCGCACCGCTGCCAACATGTCCGCAGCCAAATGGATTGTCAGTTTTAACGGCATCAACAACTTCAGCAACCTTACAATGGAACACTGCTGGATCTGAAACACAATGGCAGATTGAATACGGTCCGCAAGGATTTGTTCCTGGAACAGGCACTTTGTTGATTGTAAACTCAAACCCTTATACCATTACTGGATTGACAACTGGTTCATTCTACCAAGCGTACATTCAAGCGATTTGTTCATCATCAGACACATCGTACTGGGCTGGTGTTGCTTCATGGAACACCTATGGACAAGCACAATACCTGGAGTATGATTCAGAATGTCCAACATCTGGTTTTATAAATATCGCTGCAACGGGAACGGCTACAAACACGACGGATGATTCCGAATTTGGAGTTGCGCTTCCTTTCCCATTGTTATACCAAGCGACTTTGATTAACGACATCACGATTGGGAACAATGGTGGTATCTTATTAGGCACGCAAACTGGAGCTGTTGGATATACACTGGTGCCAACTGGATTGTTCCCGTACGTTCAAGACATGAACACACCATATGGAGGAGTTTACTACCAAACAATAGGAACGGCACCAAACCGCAAGTTTATCGTGATGTGGTCGAATGTAGCCCACTACTTCTCTACATTGGGAACAGATGGTGTAACATTCGAACTGATCATCGAAGAAACTACGAATGAAGTATACTTCGTGTACGACGATGTGATGCATGACAATGCACTATACAATTATGGTTTAGACGCAGAAATTGGTGCGACAGGGGCACAAACAGTTCAAGTTTCCATGAACAACGCGACGTACTTGCAGAACAATTCATGTGTTCACTTCTACTACACAGACTGTCCTAAGCCAAGTGCCTTAACCTATGCCTATGTTTCTACAACTGAGGCAGCCATCTCTTGGACAGGAGGTCTTGCTGGAGAGACCAACTGGACGATTGTTTATGGTCCAGAAGGATTTGATCCATTAACAGCGGGAACAACAATCAACTTGACAGCGACTAACGCGATTATTCCGAACTTGACACAGTTGACTACATACGATATATATCTCTACTCAGACTGTAGCCCTACGATTCAAAGTTTGCCGTTGGCAAGTACATTTACGACTTTGCCTTACTGTTCAAACCCGTCAGCGATGTTCAACAGTTCAGCGACAGATTCATTATTTCTTTCATGGGCTTGGGTGGCAAGTTCACCAGCATATCCTTCAACAGCTTTCAATGTTTCTTACGGAATGTCAGGGTATGATCCATACACGCAAGGAACTGAAGTCGTATTTGACAACAACTTGAACGATACCATCACTAATCCTGCATTGCTTGGAGGTGGTGTATATCAAGTGTATGTGCAAGCGGTTTGTGCCAATGACTCATCAGCGTACATCGGTCCATTCAACGTGGTGATGCCACTTACAAATGACGATGCTTGTGGTGCAGAACTTTTGGCAGCCGACGGAACAGTGTACACCTTCAACAACACAGGAGCAACGGTGACTGTACCTGAATTGGTGATTGCACCTCCTGCGACTGGACCACAAACAACTACGGGTTGGATCAACTCCGCATTGGACAATACTACATGGTTCCGCTTCATTGCACCTGCTTCAGGAGATGTGCGCATCAACAATACCTACACGAATTATGCTGGTCAAGCCGCTGTGTTCGATGCCACAAACTGTTCAGACTTCAACAACTTTACACTTATTGCAGCGAATGACAACGCCATCGGTGGAACGAGCGTTGCACCAAACTTTACCATCTGTGGATTGACTCCTGGCAACTTATATTACTTGCTTCACGATGGAAACTCGTCAACAGCAGGAAACTACTCGATTTCAATTGTGCCAATCGACTTCCAAGTAGGAAGTGTTGTTGGGGTAATTGACGTATGTACAGGAGATACCGCAGACCTTTTTGAAGGAATCACAGGATACGATGCCGGAGGAATCTGGACAGCTCAAATTCCTTCTGCTGGAATTGGATTAAACGGCAGCATCTTCAATTCAGAAGGATTGGCATACCAAGTATTCAATTTCGAATATACCCTAGCTGACGGTTGTGCGAGCGATTCAATCATTGCGCAAGTGAATGTTTCCCGTCCTTCTTCAGCAGGTGAAGATGGAACCATCACCGTATGTCGCAATGAGCCAGTTGATCTATTGGCTGGATTGAATGGCAACATTGATTTGGGTGGAATGTGGTACAATCCGAGCAATGCGCTTATGCCAAACTCAGAGATCACCGCACCGAATATCCCTGGTCAGTATAACTATGACTACATTTCTGGAAATGGCATTTGTCCGAACGACACTGCCAATGTTTTATTGAATGTTGATGCAAACTGTAACTTCAATTCATTGGAAGAAACTATTTTCAGTTCAATTTCCTTGTATCCAAACCCATCAAACGGTCTTGTATTTATTTCCAACGAAGGAAATACAGGTGTTTTTGACATTGAAGTGAAAGACTTGAACGGCAGAACAATCTTAAACAAGCGCAATGGTGTGAAACCAGCAAGCATTACTGAAATCAATTTGACAGATAAAGTGACCGGGATCTACTTCATTACTCTACGAAATGATGACATTGAACGAACCTTTAAAGTGGTAATTCAATAATTCACCGTAGGAACTCATAATTATAATGAAAGGAGGCCCAAGGGTCTCCTTTCTTTTTGCGACTTACGCATAACTCATTATTTTTTCTTACATTGTTCCAATAAAATCTTATGAAAATGCAAAAAATACTACTTCTTACCGCGACACTTTTTCTCAGTGGAATTGTTGCTTTCGGTCAATGTGCAAACTCTGGGTTGACCTTTGGGTTTGCTACGGCACCCTCAACACCGGGAACGACAACAACAATTACAACCTGCAATTTCTTCGGAGAGGCATCCACAATTGATGGCTTTTTGTCATCGATGATGTACACCTTAAACAATCTTGATGGTGGCGTTGTCACCGTTTTCGATGGTGCAGATATTGTTGTTGCCTCTGGACCAGTGCCATTTACATTCACTCCACCAGCGGATGGAACGTATTTTCCACAATGGAATGGTGTTGGATGTACAGAAGACACTGACTGTCACGAAACTTCAGTTTCATGTATTGGCTTTTCTGCCGCCTGTACAAACCCTGTATTGGCAGGTGCAACGGCTGCAAATGTAGTTACTGCATGTGATGGTGCTCCATTTACTTTATTTTTGACCGGTGCTGCTATGGGATCTGGTTTGACTTACCAATGGCAATCATCCACAAACGGAAGCACTTGGGCAGATATCGCAGGTGCTACAGGGTCAACGGCTTCGGTTTCTCAAACAATGTTGATGTACTACCGCTGTATAGTGACCTGTTCTGCGGGTTCAACAGCGAACTCCACAACCTTGATGGTTGATATGGGACAATGTGTGTCCATGACGAATGGCTCCGTAACTGCTTGTTCTGGTAACTTCTTCGACAGTGGAGGTCCAACAGGAAACTACCAAAATTTTGAAAACTACACCTTCACCATTACACCTTCTACACCTGGATCTTTGCTTCAAGTAAACTTTACCTCTTTCAACGTAGAGAATTTCTTTGAATCAATGGCCGTTTACAATGGAAACAGCACGGCTTCACCCTTGATGGGCGAATTCGACACCAACCCAGGATCAATTACTTCTGGTGCAGCGGACGGAAGTTTAACTTTCGTGTTTACATCAGATGGATCATTTACACTGGGCGGTTGGGCCGCTACACTTTCTTGTATTGTACCTCCTGCAAATGACCTTCCTTGCAATGCCATCCTTCTTCCAGTTGATGGTACAGTGGGTACATACAACAATGGTGGTGCAAGTGTTGACGCTTCGGAAATCTTAATCGCACCTGCGACAACAGGTTACAACGAAACAGATGGTTGGGGTGAATCAACTTTGAGCTTTACTACATGGTTCAAATTTGTTGCTCCAGCATCAGGAAACATTACACTTGACTGCACAGGAAACTCTTTTGATGGACAAATTGCCATGTACAGCGCAACAGCATGTGACAACTACAACACCTACACATTTGTAGCGGGTAATGACGATGCAATGGACCTTACTTCACCAGCACCGAAATTCACAACCTGTGGATTGACGCCTGGAGCTACGTATTACTTGATGTACGATTCACAAAGCACACTTTCTTCAGGTGAATTCAAAATTGCTTTGTCACCGTTGGCAGTGACTGCTGGTACAACAACCAATGTTTTGGATGTATGTAGTGGTGAGGAAATCAACTTGTTCGACGGAATCAGCGGAAACGACGCTGGTGGTGTATGGTATGAAATGACTCCAACTGTAAACTTGGATGATTCTACGTTCAGCTCTGCGGGTCTTGCCTACACGACATTCAACTTCGAATACATTGTAACTGTCGGTTGTGCTGCAGATACATCAATGGCTCAAGTACACATCTTCGGCCCTTCATTGGCTGGTGGAAATGGAACATTGGAAGTATGTCGCAACGAGAACTTTAACCTTCTTGATGGTTTGAATGGTACAGTTGATTTGGGTGGTACATGGTACAATCCTTCAAATGTTGCTATCGTTGGAAACATGTACACATCTAGTAATATCCCTGGTCAGTATAACTTCGATTACATCGCAAACAATGGTGTGTGTCCTAACGATACAGCAAACGTTTTGGTGAATGTTTTGAACTGTGATGCCAATGGAATCGATGAGAATGTATTGGTTGAGATGACGGTTTATCCGAACCCTACAGCTGGTGTGTTGTTCATCAACAACGAAGCAAGTGCTGAAATGTACAGCTATATGGTGACTGATTTGAATGGCCGCACTGTAGTTCGTGAATTGAACGCTGTTGCTGGTGCTAAAGTCACGGAATTGAACCTTGGCGCATTGAATCCTGGAATGTACCTTGTTCGCGTGTACAACACAGCAGGTGAGCGAACGTTTAGAGTGATCATGAACTAAACAAGTTCTAAAAATAACTAAAGGGTTCAGCGCAAGTTGAACCCTTTTTTTGTGCTCTAAATTCTCCCACAATTTCCTATCTTCGTAAAAAACGTACCCCATGTTAGCACCTTTCAATCTTCAGAAATGGATCGATGAGAACCGTGATCTGCTCAAGCCACCTGTATCGAACAAAAACCTCTATGTTGAAGCAGGAGATTTTATTGTCATGATTGTTGGTGGGCCAAACGCACGCAAGGATTACCATTACAACGAAAGTGAGGAGCTCTTCTACCAGCTTGAAGGAGATATCACGGTGCGTGTGCAAGAAGATGGCAAAGCACGTGACATCGTTATTCACGAAGGCGATATATTTCTATTACCCGGAAACACCCCC
>JBILBT010000097.1:0-10175 GCA_044353545.1 Crocinitomicaceae bacterium
TCAACCTGTGCGACTTTCAGGTCAAGATGTAGAACGTGGGACTTTCTCTCACCGTCACGCCGTGGTAAAAACGGAAGACACGGAAGAAGAGATCATTACACTGAATCACCTGTCTGACAATCAAGCTGAATTCACCGTATACAACTCTTTGTTATCCGAATATGGTGTGCTCGGATTTGAATACGGATATTCATTGGCGACACCAAGAGGCCTAACCATTTGGGAGGCACAATTCGGAGACTTCTTCAACGGTGCTCAAATCATGATTGACCAATTTATTTCTGCTGGTGAAGACAAATGGGCCACACAAAGTGGGCTCGTTATGTTATTACCTCATGGGTATGAGGGTCAAGGAGCGGAACACTCTTCCGGTCGAATGGAACGTTTTTTACAGCAATGTGCAGACAACAACATGCAGATTGTGAATACATCTACTCCTGCAAATCATTTCCATTTGCTGCGCAGACAGTTGAAGCGCGAATTCAGGAAGCCATTGGTTGTTTTCTCTCCGAAAATGATTTTACGCTTGCCGGCAGCTACATCGACACTTGAAGAAATGGCAACTGGTTGTTTCCAAGAAGTTCTTGACGACACTGCGGCTAATGTTTCTGCGATAGATACAGTCGTTTTCTGCTCGGGTAAATTCTACTACGAAATGAAAGAGAAAGCTGCAGAATTGGGTGTTGAAAATATGGCATTCGTTCGTGTTGAACAACTCTATCCATTGCCAAAGAATCACATTGATGCAATCATTGCGAAATATAAAAACGCGAAGAACATTCTTTGGGCACAAGAAGAACCTGCGAACATGGGAGCTTGGACCTACATTGCGATGTCGATGAGAGACATTCCATTCATAGGAATTACGCGCAATGCCACCGCTGCAGCAGCAGAAGGATCAAAAAAATTACATGAAAAACGACTGAAACAACTCTTTGCAGATTTGTTCAGTTATGCCAAAGTAAAAGTCAACTAAGCACTCCATACTAAATAGACCGATATGTCAGTATTAGAAATGAAAGTTCCAAGTCCGGGTGAATCGATCTCGGAAGTAGAAATTGCTCAATGGTTGGTCTCTGATGGGGACTATGTTGAAAAGGATCAAGCCATCGCTGAAGTCGATTCAGACAAAGCAACGCTAGAACTTCCTGCTGAAGAAAGCGGCATCATCACGCTCAAAGCAGCAGATGGTGACGTGGTAAAAGTAGGTCAAGTAGTATGTTTGATTGATACGTCGGCCGCTCGACCGGCGGGTACAGCGCCAAAAGCAGCAGAAAATAAAGAAGAGGTTAAAGCAGTACCTGTAGCCGAAAAAAGCGCCCCAGCAGCTGCCGCACCGTCACCTGATCCTGTGAAAAAGGATTCTTATGCAGCCGGTACACCGTCAATCGCTGCTGCGAAGATCATGGCTGAGAATAACATCCCTAGCGGGAAAGTAAATGGAACCGGAAAGGATGGTCGTGTAACAAAGCAAGATGTTGTTGCAGCCATGTCAGCTGGATTCCCTGTTGATGCTGCTCAAGGTTGGGGCGGAACGCGTGACCAAAGCCGCGAAAAAATGAGTATGCTGCGTCGTAAAATTGCAGAACGTCTCGTTGCTGTGAAAAACGAAACAGCCATGTTGACAACCTTCAATGAAGTGGACATGAAGCCAATCATGGATCTTCGTGCAAAATACAAAGAAGCTTTTGCGAAACACCATGAAGTCAACCTTGGGTTTATGTCTTTCTTCACGAAAGCAGTAACAGAAGCGTTGAATCTTTATCCAGCAGTGAACGCACAAATCGATGGCAACGAAATGATCTTTCACAACTATGCAGACATCGGCATCGCTGTTTCTTCGCCCAAAGGACTTATGGTTCCTGTAGTTCGCAATGCAGAGCAAATGTCTTTGGCAGAAATTGAACGCGAAATCAAGCGCCTGGCAGTGAAAGCTCGAGATGGAAAAATGACACCTGACGATATGACTGGAGGAACATTTACAATCACGAACGGTGGTGTATTTGGCTCAATGTTGTCTACACCTATCATCAATCCACCACAATCAGCGATTTTGGGTATGCACAATGTAGTGGAACGACCTGTGGCAATCAATGGGAAAGTGGAGATTCGTCCGATCATGTACGTAGCGCTTTCCTATGACCATAGAATCATCGATGGCAAGGAATCCGTTGGATTCTTGGTAAAAGTGAAGGAAATGCTTGAAAATCCAGAAAGAATGCTCTTCGGGTCTAAAGATCCTGTTGCTGTGTTGCTTGGATTGTAAAACAAAGAATTATTCGCGAGTCACTCGCAAAAAAATATAGAAACCGTGGGAACTCAATCCCACGGTTTTTTTGTATCTTCTATTTTTAAAACCACTCGAATGAAAAGCATTAACCCATTCCCATTGAGTCATGATGCATTGGCGGATGACTACCCCATTTTAAAAGAATCGTATTCCGAAGGCAAGGCCATCGACTTAACCTACCTTATTTGGAACGAAATACCTACTCACCTTCTTTTTGAGCCGAATGATTCGTACAAACCGAAGCGATCGTTGTATCAAAATCCCTATGCCATCCGAGGCGTACTTTTAAAGGTGCAAACATCCGAACCATTGCCCAGAAATCCAGCACTGAAAAAGTATGCCCGACAGATGCGAAACGAAAGTACAATCACTGAAATAATCTTCTGGGTACAAGTGACAAAAGGACGGTTTCACAACATCGATTTTGACCGTCAACGGGTGATTGGCCATTATATCGTTGACTTTTACGTCCATAAGCTTCAGCTAATCATCGAGATTGATGGGGATAGTCACAAAGGAAAAGAACGTTACGATGCACAGCGAGAAGCTGACTTGACCGCATTGGGACTTACCATTTATCGCATTGATGCAGCTGACGTGAAGTATAGGATTAAGACAACGATGTTTAAGCTGGAGCAGTTTATTTTGGAGAGGTATGGGATGGTGCAGGGTGAGAATGAGAGTGAGAGTGAGAGGTGACGCAACTTCGTTGCTTTTAAGACCGCAAAGGAATTGTACGGAGGATGGCAACTTCGTTGCTTTGGGAATTGCAACTTCGTTGCTTGAAGTTGGCAACACATTGCTCGAAGTTGGCAACTCGTTGCTCGAAGTTGGCAACACATTGCTCGAAGTTGGCAACACATTGCTCGAAGTTGGCAACACATTGCTCGAAGTTGGCAACACATTGCTCGAAGTTGGCAACTCGTTGCTCGAAGTTGGCAACACATTGCTCGAAGTTGGCAACACATTGCTCGAAGTTGGCAACACATTGCTCGAAGTTGGCAACACATTGCTCGAAGTTGGCAACACATTGCTCGAAGTTGGCAACACATTGCTCGAAGTTGGCAACTCGTTGCTCGAAGTTGGCAACTCGTTGCTTTAGTGAAAGTTCGCAACTCCGTTGCTCATAGGTGGTATAACACCCCGTCAGCCAAGGCTGACACCCCTCTTACCAAGAGGGGAAGGAGGAGAATGTGGGGAATAAAAAAAGCCGACCAAATAGTCGACTTTTTTTAAAGTGTTATTATAAATTACTAAAATTCAAATGTTTCCATGAATTTAGTGGTGAAGTTTCCATTTCGGAAATCCTCATTGTCCATTAATTTTTGGTGGAAAGGAATCGTTGTTTTCACACCTTCAATGATGTACTCATCCAATGCACGTTTCATCTTCAAGATAGCCTCTTCACGTGTTTGAGCAACAACGATTAGCTTACCAATCATAGAGTCGTAGTTTGAAGGAATCACATAACCAGCATAGGCATGGGTATCGATACGAACCCCATGTCCACCTGGAGAATGGTACGATGTAATCTTTCCTGGAGACGGACGAAAATCATTGTACGGATCTTCCGCGTTGATTCGGCATTGGATTGCATGCAAATGAGGGAAGTAGTTCTTTCCTGAAATTTTGTGGCCTGCAGCAATTTTGATTTGCTCTTTAATCAAATCATAATCGATGACCTCCTCAGTGATGGTATGCTCCACTTGAATGCGGGTATTCATCTCCATGAAGTAAAATTCACGATTTTTATCCACCAGGAATTCGACCGTTCCAACACCTTCATAATTCACTGCTTTGGCTGCATTTATTGCTGCTTCGCCCATGCGTTCACGCAACTCCTCCGTCATGAAAGGAGATGGTGTTTCCTCCACCAATTTCTGGTGACGGCGTTGAATAGAGCAATCGCGTTCAGAGAGGTGACATACATTTCCGAATTGGTCTCCTGCAATTTGAATTTCGATATGGCGAGGCTCCTCAATGTACTTTTCCATGTAAATTCCATCGTTTCCAAAAGCAGCGGCTGCCTCTTGACGCGTTGAATCCCATGCTGCTTCCAAATCTTCTTCCTTCCAAACGATACGCATCCCCTTACCACCACCTCCAGCAGTTGCTTTTAGGATAACTGGATAGCGAACAACAAGGGCTGATTTGCGAGCATCTTCTAGGTCTACAAGTAATCCTTTAGAACCTGGAATACAAGGAACACCGGCTGCAATCATTGTTGCTTTCGCCGTTGCCTTATCACCCATTCCTGCAATTTGCTCAGGAAGTGCTCCGATGAACTTGATTCCGTGCTCTTGGCATACTTTAGAGAATTTTTCATTCTCCGAAAGGAAACCATAGCCAGGATGAATGGCATCTGCATTGGTAATTTCAGCTGCAGCGATAATGTTTGGAATCGATAAATACGATTTTGAACTTACTGCTGGTCCGATGCAAACGGCTTCATCTGCAAAACGCACTGGTAACGAATCTTTATCCGCAGTAGAGTATACTGCGACCGTTTTGATACCCATTTCCTTACACGTACGAATAACGCGTAGGGCAATCTCTCCACGGTTGGCGATCAATATTTTCTTGAACATGCTGTTTAATTAAGAATTAAAATCATGAAATGCTATCGGAAATCCGATTACACACTCTGATTAAGCGGGCTCTACAAGGAATAAGGGTTGGTCGTACTCCACTGGAGACGCATCGTCTACCAACACTTTTACAATGCGGCCAGAAACCTCAGATTCGATTTCATTGAATAGTTTCATTGCTTCAATGATGCAAATTGTATTTCCTTGGGAGATGCTGTCGCCAACATTTACAAAAGAAGCTTTTTCTGGTCCAGCCGAACGGTAGAACGTGCCAATCATTGGTGATTTAATGGTAATCAATTTTGAGTCCTCAGCAACTGGTACTGCTGCAACCGGAGCTGCTGCAACCGGAGCCGCTGCAATTGGAGCTTCCGTTTGAACCGGAGCTGCAGCTTGCACGTAAATTGGTTGGTCTGCACCCTTCGATTTCTGTATAGCCTTAATGATAATCTTGAAATCCTTTTGAGCAATTTCAACTTCACTCACCCCTGATTTCGATACGAATTTAATCAGGTCCTGTATTTCTTGTAAATTCATAGGTATTGATTTTATTTCTGTAAAGTTAGTTTTTTCTGATTTAATACGCCCATTTCAAATAAACTGCGCCCCATGTAAATCCTCCACCAAAAGCAGAAAGAATAAGTGTATCGCCTTTTTTCAATTGGCTTTCATAATCCCACAAACACAGTGGCAAGGTACCTGCAGTTGTGTTTCCATATTTTTGAATATTGATCATGACTTTGTCTTTCGTCAAGCCCATGCGATCAGCCGTAGCATCAATGATTCTCAAATTCGCTTGGTGGGGCACCAACCAATCAACATCGTCACTTGTCAAGCCATTTTTCTCCATGATTTCAGCCGAAACTTCCGCCATGTTGGTTACCGCAAACTTAAATACTGCTTTTCCTTCTTGCTTCACATAGTGCATCCGATCATCAATCGTTTGGTGTGAAGGTGGTAAGGCAGATCCTCCAGCAGGCTGAATCAAGTACTGTCGTCCAGAACCATCGCTGCGAAGAATGAAGTCAATTACACCATTTCCTTCCTCATTTGGCTCAAGTAAAACTGCACCAGCTCCATCACCGAAGATGACACACGTTGTTCGGTCTTGATAATCGAGGATGGAAGTCATTTTATCGACTCCAACAACGATCACTTTTTTGTGGCGACCTGTTTCGATAAACTGAGCGCCAGTTGAAAGGGCATAAATGAATCCAGAGCAGGCAGCAATACTATCGTAGCCCCAAGCGTTTTTCATGCCTACCTTGTCACAAATCACATTTGCCGTGCTTGGGAAAGGATAATCGGGCGTTACTGTAGCACAAATCACCAACTCAATTTCCATTGGGTCAATGTTCATCTTCTCCAATAGTCCTTTTATTGCGGCTGCCGCCATATCCGAAGAAGCACCATCTTTCATGATGCGTCGTTCCTTGATTCCGGTACGAGATGTAATCCACTCGTCAGAAGTATCTACAATCTTTGAGAGATCTTCGTTAGATAATACTGTTTCAGGAACATATCCTTGAACACCGGTAATTGCTGCAGTAATTTTTTTCATTCTCCGTTGAAGGCTTCATTCACGCGCATTGCCAACCCAGATCGAGCGACTTCATACGCATGAAGTATCATATTTTTAACGGCAAAACTATTGGATATTCCGTGACCAATGATCACATTTCCTTTTACCCCAAGAATGGGAGTCCCGCCATAATTTTCGTAATTAAATCGCTCAAAGTATTCATCATGAATTCCACGCTGCTTCATCAACGTATAAATTCCTTCTGCCTGCTTTAGGACGATATTTCCAGTAAAGCCATCACACACGATGACATCTGCTTTACCTGAGAAGATATCACGGCCTTCAATATTTCCGATGAAATGGATTTCATCCGATTCGGCCATAATTTTGTGCGCTGCCAAGGTCAATAAGTTTCCTTTTGATTCCTCTTCACCAATGTTGAGCAATGCCACCCTTGGTTTATCAACACCAAAAACAGTTTGAGAATAGAGCGAACCAAGCACCGCAAATTGGTAGAGCACATCCGCCTTGCAATCCGCATTGGATCCCACATCGAGTAAAATCGAATTGGATCCATCAATACATGGAA
This sequence comes from Crocinitomicaceae bacterium, assembly GCA_044353545.1. Lineage (GTDB taxonomy): Bacteria > Bacteroidota > Bacteroidia > Flavobacteriales_D > Crocinitomicaceae > M0103. Next base: position 6,990 of record JBILBT010000097.1, read on the forward strand.
TGTTTGAGGTGATGCAGGGCCGAATGATGCCCGGAATTGTGTTGATCTTGTAGATGGATCCAACGAGCATTGCTCCCGTATTTCCCGTGCTGGCGAAGGCCATGATTTCCTTTCGAGCCAACAATTCAAATCCTACAGCAATGGAGCTGTTCGGCTTTTGCGGAATGGCGCGCGTTGGATGGTCATGCATGGTAATCACATCAGGAGCATGAACAATTTCATAATTCTCTTCCGTTTCCCCCAACGCCAAAAGGCCACTAGAGATTTGCTCTCTGTCGCCTATTAACACGAGTTTCACGTCTTCGGGAAGCTCTTTTCTAGCGAGAACAGCTCCAGAAACATTCGCTTCTGGGGCAAAATCTCCACCGAGGATATCGATGCCGATCTTCATAAAGAAGCGCGTAGATGCAACTGATTAAACAGCTACTTCTTTTTCAGCAACAATTCTTCCTTTATAGTAAAGTTTTCCTTCATGCCAGTGAGCATGGTGGAAAAGGTGCGGTTGACCAGTTGTAGGACAAATTGCAATTTGCTGAGCAACTGCATTTTTGTGAGTCCTTCTCTTGTCACGTCTCGTCTTGGAAATTTTCCGTTTAGGATGTGCCATTTTATGTGTTTATATTAATTATTATTCAAATTTTTTAATGCATTCCAACGCGGATCAATCGGTCCGTCGTTATTAACACTTTCATTATTCTCTTTTTCTTCAATGTCCAAATCACCGTCGTCTGAATCACCGTCGTCTGAATCATCGTCGTCTGAATCATCGTCGTCCCAGTCATCATCATCATCATCATCATCATCATCATCATCCCAATCATCATCATCGTCATCGTCATCGTCATCAAACTCATCTTCTGATGGTCCTTGATGCACAGTGTATTGACTGATTAAACTAAGCATCTCCTCATTGCATTGGCCTTCTTTGTGGACCATACGCGCTGGCATAGACACGGTGATTAGTTCATATAAATTATCGCTAACATCTAATTCATAGGAATCGGGATGCAAAACGATAAGCATTTCATCTTCACTTGGTTCAAGGGCAAATTTGTACACCAATCGAAACTGCCCTTTTACAGGAACATCGATTGGATCATCGCACCGGTCGCAGGATGTCGAAACATTTCCTGAGAGATTGAATTCCGCGATCATCATCGTTTCCTTCTTTTCCAGTACCAAATGTACATTCACATTTCCCTTGTGAATGATGGAATACTCCTTTTCTTCAAAGAACGTATCATGAATTTCAAAATCATATTCATGAAAGCCCGCTTTGAGGCCAACGAAAGGAATTACGAATGTTATTTTCGACTTCACGCTGATCAAAAATTGGAGGGCAAAGGTAACAATTTTAACTCAATAGTGTTAATAACTGTTCTTTTTTTACCCAAAAATGAAAAACTCACTCTATATCACTGCTTGAACGGCGGCGTTCCTTCACACTTACTGGCAATGGATTCGCATTCATTTCTTTGCTCATTTTTCGGCAGCGAAATACATCAATCGCTTGATAGATGGCACTACGGAAGGATTGTTCGGAGGCTTTGTTTTGCCCTGCAATATCGAACGCAGTACCATGATCTGGTGAGGTGCGTACGATTGGCAATCCAGCCGTGTAATTCACCCCATCGTCAAATGCTAAGGCTTTGAAAGCTGCCAATCCTTGGTCGTGGTACATGGCCAGAATACCATCGAACTGGTGTCTGCCATCCGAGCCAAAGAAGCCATCCGCAGGAAAAGGTCCAAACGCCATGATTTCTTCATTTTTTGCCATGTTGATAGCAGGCGTAATCGTTTCTTGTTCTTCGGTGCCCATTTTGCCATTCTCGCCTGCGTGAGGATTCAATCCAAAGACCGCAATTTTTGGACGAATGATGCCAAAGTCCTTCTTTAAGCTGCTTTCAAACATCTTAATTTTTTGAAGGATTTTTTCTCGTGTTAGTGACGTACTTACTTCTTTGATTGGGATATGTGTTGTGACCAATGCCACGCGCAATGTTCCAGCCACCAAGATCATCAAGGCCTCAGGTTCACCCGCCAAATGCGCCAAGTACTCTGTATGCCCAGGAAACTGAAAGCCAGATTTTCCCATGGCATCCTTTGAAATCGGTGCGGTGACCAACACATCCACCTTGCCCTCGGCAAGATCTTGTGTTGCGCGCTCCAAGGATAAGAATGCATGTTTACCTCCCGTTTCTGTGGCTTTTCCAATCTCTAGTTCCACCTCCTCACTCCAAACATTGACCAAGTTTACCTTTCGGTTTTGCGCCTCTTCTGCTGTGCGGCATGAGGTATAAACGAACTCGTTGTCATTGAGCAACTTTTTATAGTGGGCAAAGATTTTATTTGAGCCATAAATCACTGGTGTGCAATCGAGCAACAAACGCGAGTCGCGAAGTGCTTTTATGATTATTTCGGGACCTATTCCATTCATGTCACCGATGGAGATGCCCACACGCACTGGATATGCGCTACCCTGCTCTTTTACTAGTTCTTTTTCCTTCTCCATTATTTCATCTTTTTCAGGAAGGTGTAGAGCAAGCGAATTCCTGTACCTGTTCCACCTTTCCCTTTATAATCTTCTTTGGCATCCAACCACGCTGGTCCGGCAATGTCCATGTGAACATACGGTGCCTTTACAAAATGTTCTAAGAATTTACCTGCTGTAATCATTCCTGCATTAGGACCTCCAATGTTTTTCAAGTCAGCGATGCTCGATTTCATTTCTTCGAGGTAGTCATCCCAGAACGGAAAGCGAACTACACGTTCGTGCACCTCATCACCAGATTCTTCCAACTTCTCAAATACATCTTTACCCGCATTCCCCATGATTACAGAGGCCTTAGTGCCAATTGCACGCAATGCAGCACCAGTCAATGTTGCAGCATCAATCACCAACTCAGGTTTGAACTTCGCTGCATAAGAAAGCGCATCTGCCAAGATCATTCGTCCTTCGGCATCGGTATTCAATACTTCCACGGTTGTTCCATCGAACATAGTAATTACATCCCCAGGTGTATAGGCGTTTAATCCTGGTCGATTGTCTGTCGCAGGGATTAAACCAATAACATGCACTTTCAATTTTTGAAGTGCCGCCAAGTAAATGGTTCCTGCCATACACGCTGCGCCCGCCATGTCACTTTTCATGCAATCCATCGATCCTGGTGTTGGCTTTAAGCTCAA
>JBILBT010000335.1:0-3175 GCA_044353545.1 Crocinitomicaceae bacterium
TTTTTTACTGATTAATCGAATGTTTTGAGCGGTCTCTGTGTAATAACGGTGCACATTAACAAGATAGTGCAATTGGAATTCGATCCATTCGATGTCACTCATGTGTTTGTTATTGTTTTCAAGTTCGAGTCTCAACTTATAAGAAATGCTGCTGTAATCGGCTCTTCCTAAATAATCGTGGTCCGCATCGCACATGATCTGCTCCAACAATGTGCTTGGTTCTTGGTGGGACTCTGTGGCTCGAATCATGTCTGAAATGATTCTAATTTGTTGCTCTGAGTAGCCAAAACGCGGCAAGTAGCTTTGCGCCATCTGAATAGCAAACGCTTCATTGTGATCGTATTGAAGCATAAACCCTGTGTCGTGGTATAATGCTGCTGTGCGCAACAAGAGGATGTCATCTTCATCAATCCCCTCTAAACGCGCATAACGCTCGGCTGCCTTTTCAACATTTAGGGTATGTGAGATGTCGTGGTATATGACATTCTCAGGCAGGAGTGATTTAAGTCTATTCACCACATCTTTGCGCATGTGCTCAAAGTCAATAGGAGAGAGTCCGCAGTGAATGCGCAATGCGGTAGAAGCAATTTTGCCTTCCCCATAAAGGCAATGCTCATTTTTTAGTTCCTTCAGATAGAACATTTCTATACTTCCACCACGTTTGTGGATAGGAACTTCGCCGCGTGTTTCCAATTCAAAGTAGTTTTGAATCTCATTGGCAACGCTTGAGGTAACCGTAATGCAGCCTGAATTTGACCCTTGTTCGGCACGTGCAGCAATATTCACTGTATCACCCCACACATCAAAACTTATTTTGTTTGTCCCGATGATTCCAGCAACTAGTGGCCCCATGTGCAAGCCAATTCTTATTTCCCAAAAATCGCGCTTCAAAGCCTTTGCAATGTCGCGTTCATTTTTCATTAGATCTCTGATTTCTAATGCGGCAAGGCAAGCACGCACAGCAGGTTCCCGAACGTCTTCAGTTACTCCACCAATTGCCATATATGCATCGCCAATGGTCTTGATTTTCTCCAATTTATACCGACGCATGATTTCATCGAACTGAATGAAATAGTGTTCAAGGCTTTTCAGCAAGCGAATGGGCTTCATTTTTTTCGCTTTCATGGAAAAATCAATGAAGTCAGTGAACAATACCACGCCATTTTCAATGCGCTTAGGGGAGAATTTGTTGTGCGTGTTTAAGTCATGCAATACATTCGACGGAAAGATGTTGCTCAGCAATTGATTGATCCTTAAATCTTTGTAGTATAGGCTCTTGAATACATCAATTTTTGCTTTGACCAACGCAGGATTGAAGGGAAAACAAATGAAATCAATGACACCATGGTTATGGCCTTTGATTAGCCTTGCGCCAGCATCTGGATCTTCAGTTAATGCGATCTTGTAAAGGTTTTTTGAATGACCGAGTGAATTTATTTCAGTCAATTGGGATTCATGTGTTTTGCCAACATCGTCAATGTTGATCAATAGAATTCCGATTTCTTTTTTCTGAAGCACTGCCGCGGCCTCATTTGCGGAGTGCGCAAAGAGAATATTGTTGCCACCACCAGAAAGGATCTCTTTCAATCCGAGCCGATGCTGTTCATTGCTGTCAATAATGAGGATGTTTATGAAGCGTTCCATGCACTACGAAATCACCATAAATGTAGCCAAATATGAGCAATGAGAAGTTTTGAAATGGAAGAATTACTATAAATTTTCTAAAACATCTTCTATGGACTGGTTACACCCAGTGAATTCAAGGAGTCGCTGAAGAACTCTGTCCACAACTGCATCAGGGCATGAAGCACCTGATGTTATAATAATGGTTGGAATTTTCGATGGGGTGTTTAGGAAATCAGATTGGATAGCGATCGTTTTTGAATGTATGTTGTACGTTTGAATGTCATGTTCATTCAGCAATTCATTTTCGGATTCAATAAAATAGGTCCTAAACTTTTGTTCTAGCAATTCGACGAGATGTGTTGTGTTTGAGCTGTTGTGTCCGCCAATGACAATGGCCATATCCGCTTCAATTTCCATTAGCCCATAGGTAGCAAACTGATTGTCGTTTGTGGCATAACACAAGGTGTCACGTGTGTCGGCAATGTGTTCCAAAAGATGAGTTGCGTTATACTTTTGACTCATTACATCGCGCAAATGGTCGGTGATTTCTTGAGTTTCGGTGGCAAGCATGGTGGTTTGATTCACCACACCAATTTTTACTAAATCTGATTGGAAAGAAAATCCAGTTGTATATTTTCCTTTGAAAAATTCATAAAACGCCTGTTCTGTTTGATGCCCAAGAATAACTTCTCCAAGGAATTTTGCTTCTTCCATGTTTTTGACAATCAAAGCGGGAGAGTTTTGTGCGCTGTGTGAAAAGGTCGCTCGCGTTTCTTCGTGATCGTATTTTCCGTGAATGATGATGGTGTGTGCTTCTTTTCCCAATTTCTCAGAACGATTCCAAACCTTCTCTACAAAAGGACAAGTGGTATTGTAGCGTGAAATGTTTACACCGATTTCAATCAATGTGTTTTCAATATCTACGGTAGTTCCAAAAGCTGGAATCAAGACTATATCATCGGAAGTTAATTCCGTCCAAGGGATAAGTTGCGTGCCATCCGTATCCTGTAAAAAGCGAATTCCATTGTCTAGTAAATCTGCATTTACCGCTGGATTGTGAATCATTTCTGAAATTAAAAAGATGCGCTTTCCTGGGTTTTCATTGATTGCTTTGTAGGATATTTCAATGGCATTTTCTACACCATAGCAAAATCCAAAATGTCGTGCGATGTAAAAACGCACAGTTCCGAAATCCAGTAAAGTTGGAGTGAAATCTTTCTTTCGTGGGTCGTTTTCTTTCCGCAGTGCCTTCACCTTGCTGATGATGGGCGACTTGTAAAATGCTGGAATGTCGAATTGTTTCATTGCTTGTTTAACACTTAATTGGTCGGATTGTTCGGGATAATTCGCTCTAAAACAAGTATGTCATTCTTGTTCGAACGGATCTTAAATTGGTTTGATTCAACCAACTGATTTACAATTTCTGTTTGTTGCTCTGGTGTCACAGGGTAGGTGCTTCTCGTTGTTTGAATTAAAATAATTATTTGGGCATCTTGGATGACTGGGAAGTGGTAAAGTTTTTCTCGATTGGCCAAGCGGGGTCCAAAAC
>JBILBT010000383.1:0-10140 GCA_044353545.1 Crocinitomicaceae bacterium
ATAATTAAATTTCATCTTTTTAGAAAGCAGCGGTGCATAAATGTATCGCTGCTTTTATTTGGGTGAGTTACCACAAATGAAAAATATCATATCTACTACGTAAAACAAGATCTGTCCTAGATACAGAGGGCATTGAAGAATTCGGAACCACTTCGCTTTCAGTAGTTAAAAATTGCTACTTTAAATTAGTACAAGTACTAAAATAGATAGAACAAATACTAATTTAGTTCTTGGGATAAATAGCGAATTGCTTGATTATCTTGCGAAAGAGAGTTTTGTTGTATGGAAAAAAGAAATGATGCTTTAACGAAATTCAAGTACATTTCGGCAAACTTAAACTAATACATTATGGCATTTAATGGAGATGAAGGGACTGTTGTATCCCTTAATGACGCGTCTAAATGGACTGCGAATTACAGAAAAACTGTTCCGATCGGGGACATCATTGCTCATTTTATTGGCAAAGAGAAACTATTAGACATTTTAAACCAAGAAGATTGCGTTGGCGCCCGAATTTATTACGGAATCGGCGATGATGGTAAAAAGAACTTAGTTTTTGTAGGTGCCACTGCTGATGAGAATGATATGGTGGACGGAATAATCGTGGAAAAAACATTTGGTTGCCCACCGAGATGCTCGGAACGAAATTTACTTAATTCTTGATGCAAGAAGTTATTTACCAAGTAAGTAACATAGGGGCAAATATAAGTTATTTTCTACCGTTAATTTTTTTCTTGAAATCCAAGAATCTCAACAAAAGGCTAACGTTTAAATGCCCTTTATTTATTCTATTAACTGCACAAATAGCATATGTGGGCATTGGTGTATTTTTTTTGCATTTTATCCATAATGGTTATCCTCTATATCATATTTCGGTATTTGTTCTAACAATTTTAACTATTTACTTTTTTCGAGATTTTTCTGCATCAATTCGATTTGTTTCGAATATATTTTTAATTATTACAACGGTTGTCTTTACTTTGGAAACCGTGGTTTTATATCGAATTTGGGAAAATAATTTATTCATGACTCTTTTATCGAACCTCGAGATTTCAATATTAAGCTTCATGGCGATCTATGTGAATTTCAATAATTTTGAAATAGAAAAAGTAGGAATAGACTTCAACAATTTTTACATATCAACAGGTTTTTTCATTTTTAATTGCTCATCTTTTTTCTTCAGTTTGTTCGAGGGGATTATTAGAAGTAAAAATGAGCTATTCATGACGATATTCCCAGTCTTTATGCTTTTGATAATTATCCAAAATCTATTTACTTGTATTGGAATATGGCAATTAAAGAAGAGCCTTTACTAATTTTAACGGGAATATTATTTTCGCTCCTGATATCAGTATTAGTAATTATTCTGTTTCTTTTTTTTAAAAGAAAAACACTGTTTTTAAAGTCAAGATATGAGCTTGAACTAAAAAATAAAGAACTTGAAAAAATGGCTACAGTGGTTCAGGCTCTCGAGCAAGAACGCACAAAAATTTCACGCAATATTCACGATGAGGTCGGAGCAATTCTCACGCTGGCTCAATACGGCATGAAGAATATTTTGAACCGAATGAAAAAGGATTCTGAGTTTTACGAAGATGTTCATTTTTCAGTAGATGTACTTGATCAATCTGTCGTTCAACTGCGTAACATTGTGCACGCAATGGTACCGCATTACTTGATGAAATTTGGATTGCTCAAATCGCTGAAAAGATTAACTGAACAAACGAATAGTTCGCTAGAAGGAGGTTGTACTTTAACTGCTAATATCAATGAAAGTTTTAAATTGGATGAACAATTGGAAATTCATTTTTATTCAATCACTCTTGAATTGATCAATAACCTTCTAAAACACGCCAAACCAATGCATGTTCAATTGGAACTTACTACTCTTGAGAATTCCCTGTTTTTTTCCATTGAACATGATGGTATTGCCATTAACCAGGAAGATTACATTTCCTTGCTTCAACATGCAGATGGAATGGGTTTGGAGTCCGTTTCATACCGTTTGAGAATTATTTCGGGAGAATTGCGCTATAGTTGTAATCATCATGGGGGGAGTATTGTACTCTCCGTTCCATTCAAGAAAATTTCTAAAATAAATCCAAATGTCGAAACTGAAGAATAGAAGAACACTTGATACGATTCGCGTGGCGGTTGTGGAGGACCATACTTTAGTGAGACAAGCAATTGTCGTCGCATTAAAAAAAGAACAGCAAATTGTTGTGCCATTTCATGCTGAAAATGGGAAGGAATTGTTGGAAAAATTACCTAATCACGAAATCGACATTGTCCTTCTCGACTTGGATATGCCGGTGATGAATGGGATGGAAACCCTGCGTATTCTGCGCAAAGACTTCCCAGAAGTTAAAGTAGTCATTCTCTCTATGCACGATGACCCTTGGATTGTATCTGAACTTATCAATGAGGGAATCAGCAGTTATTTGAAAAAAGGATATTCATTTGATGAAATGATAGATGCACTCTTCAACGTTAAATTTAAAGGAAGACATACGACAGATATTATCGAAGAATCTGTCTTTAAAGAAAAGGAAATAGAACTTAAGGGCCGCATAAGTATCGCTCAGCTGGATTTGAGTGCACGTCAATTGCTCATCCTTAAAATGATTTGTGACGGCAAGAAAAGTGATGAAATGGCCGAACGTATGATGCTTTCTAAGAAATCCATTGATGCCACTCGCGCTGACTTAATGAAACGCATTGAGGCGAAAAATCCAGCTGACCTAGTTCGTAAGTGTATTTTGATGGGTTTATACAAACCAAGAACGGACGAACAAATTTTAAACGAAGAATCCAACGAAAATTTTGAACGCGAAGTACGCCGTCGATTGAGATCTGATAAAAAGGCAATGAAAAGTGATGTTTCTGTTTAAAAGAGAAACCTAAATCAAGTGATTTGAGTGCATTTCAGTAAACACGTTTTTAGGATTTAGCGTTAATGAAGTGAACCTCTTTTTCTTATTTTTAACATTGAAATTATTTGGTACTCGTACTAATTTAATGGAGAACGGTACTAAACTTTTGATAAATAAATCCAAGTTTAAAAATACACAATTGACTGATATACAATTTTATACATCAAAAAGTACAATGTGATATTTCCTATTTTAAGAAATTTTTCAAATTAGGTATTTGCGAAAATCCAATAGTTTCACCTCTTAAAATCATGAAAAATGAAGTATTTAAGAGTTGTTTTATCTTTTAGTTTCTTGTGTTGTTTGGTTGGAATTCGTGCTCAAACCATTGAAGCTGCAACATGTAGTGATGCATATCAGAAAAACGTAGATAGCATTTATACAACACATACAATTGAATCAGGGCAAACGGAATATTGGATTTCTTTTACTGCCGCTTCTTCAAGAATTAATTTTAATACCAGTCTAAATAGCAATGCGCCTATCATTGACAAGGTTCAACTATTTTCGGGGTCGTGTTCAGGTTTACAATTGTTAGAGGTTGATTCTCTATTTTCAATTGGACAAAGTATAGAATTTCAATCCAATTTATCCATTGGACAACAATACTTGATTCTCATACAAGTAAACTCAATCGATAATGGCACTTTGGATGCGTGCTTAACGGTCAAAGAATTTCACGAAGGACCACTTGTAATTGTTAATTCAAATGGTGACACTACCTATTGTACCTTCGAAATACCCTACCATAGTTTTCGTTGCAAGGATCTAACGATTTGCAGCGGTGACACACTTTGCTTCAGCGCAACAGATACCTTAGGGATTTTTACAACAATGGGGGTATTCATCCACGAAGTGTATGGTCAGATAGGAGAAATCAATTATAATTCTGACTCTTCTGAGGCATGCGTCGTATTTCCATATAGTGGCAACCAAACAATAATTGTGAAACCGTTTATCTTAGATAATTTTAATTCGCTAGGCTTTTCTGCTAATTTTCCATTCGACAATCAAATAAATGCTCAAGGTGACAGTATAGGGGATTACATTAATTATTTAAATGTTAATGTCATTGATTCGGTCCCACCTGGCATAAATAATTCCTCAGATGGTGTACTTTGTCTTGGCTCCACATATACGCTTAATGCTTATCCGGGAAGTGTAATAGGCACTGTTTCTGTGAATGATACCTTGAGTTATGCAGTAAATTCTACTTCTTGGTCATTTGAGTTTCTTACTTCCGGGGAGTATATCATAACCTACACAGAAGAAGGTTTGTGCCATCCAGCGACTTATACCGATACCATACTGGTTTTTGATCAACCAATTGTTCTGGTTGATTCCAATGCCTGTAATCAATACAATTTTCATTTCATTGCTTGTGAAAATTATGATCAAATACTATTCAATGTAGACGGAGAAAATATAATGTCATTTAATGATGTAGCTGACACTACCTGGTCGTATGACTTTTCAATAATAATGCAACCAGCTATTTTTTCTATTAGTGGAGTTCAGGTTACTTTTCAGGAACCGCAAACCTTTTCCGAAACAACAGTTTTTTATGTTCATACGGTATTTCCGAATGGGCCTCAAACTATATCTATCAACGCAACCTCATTCTTATGTGAAATGGGAGAGGATTCTATTTTTATTTCTTCACCAAGTAATTTAACTGGGATATCGTGGGTAACCATTCCAAGCATGGCATTTTCAGGACAAGGAACAAATTCCATTCAGCCAACTGATTGGCCTGAATTTGGGGAGGATATTATAGTGCAAGTAACAGGTAATGATGATACTGGATGCCCATTTCTAGGACAAGATACGGTGAAAGCGTGTTGTGAAATAACGGAAATTAATACTGAATTTTTTGAACAAACGTATACCTTGACAGGAGCATTGAGCATGGCCAATCAGTTACCATCTGGATACTACAATGGTCCATCCAGTCAAATCGTGATTGATTTACCGTCTGCACCTTCTTTGTCGAATCAAACGTCAACGCTTTATTCCACAGCAACTACATATTCAGAATTTCTTGTCGCTCACCCTAACTTGTTTACCTCTAGTAACGTGATGCAAACTAGCGAATGGGTCTTTTTTAACAACGATTTTATTGTGGACAAGGATTTAACGATTCTAAATTGTCAATTCATTCGTTTTGCCCCCGGAGCAAGGATTCTTCTCAATACAGGTGTGACACTTCATGTACAAAGCACTACCCTTGCTCCCAAATGTCAAGAAATGTGGGGAGGAATTGTCGTGAGTGACAGCACTCAACAGGTTTACATCGATAGTGCATCAATCATTGGAGCAACAACAGGCCTATTATCTGATTCAGGCGGTTTTTGCCAAGTGAAGAATAGTCGATTTATTGACAATTATGTGGGTGTACAATTTCAAAATAATTTTGAATACCAATCGATCAGTACCATAACAGGAACCTATTTTGGCGATGTACAGGGTCAAAATTTGTTAATTCCTTACACTAATGAATCCACCCCTTATGCCGGTGTTATGTTGAAGGATATTAAATCAATAGTAATAGGAACGTCAGCGAATGCGAATGGAAATCTATTTCACAATCAAATTTTTGGTATTCATGCAAGCCACTCTACGATTTATTCTTTCAAAAACAATTTCTACAATATTCGTAAAACTGGTCCGGTAGGTACTTATTCCAACATCGACAGGTATAATGCAATTTTTGCTGAGAACCCACCTCCAAGTATCAATGAACCATTTAATAAGTCACTCTTTGTGGGAGGCAGCACGGATACGCGTAATAATTTTTTATACTGCGCTTATGGTGTAGTGTCAAACAATGGAATGCATTTGGACGCACGAAATAACTACATGAAAAATGTTATTATTCGTGGAATATCTGCAGAAAATAATACGAAAAGGACGATAACAATATTGAACAATGAGTTGATTGCTGTGACAACCATGAATCCATTCTTGTTTGGAATTTACGTAAAGGACTTTGGCAATTCAATCCTAAAAGTAAACTTCAATGTGTTGAATTACAATTCTTCCACGAGTAGTAATCGATTTAGAATAGGAATTTATGTGTCTAGTACAACGCAAACTGCTCCCAATACAGCATTAATTCAAAATAACACCATTCACAATTCGTTGCGGGGAATTTGGATGATTAATATAAAAAATGGAAAATTATTAAATAATTCTGTGCTCTTTCATTTGTCAAATGCAGCAGTAAATTATTACGCCAATGGATTTCTTCAATTAAGAGGGATTTTAGTTCAAAATTCTATCAATTCGGAAGTGTCTCAAAATACGATTCACCGTACAATCGGATTTGTAAATGGTGTAGATAATAAGTTTCTTCAAGGAATTCGAGTTGAAAACTCCCCAAACATCAAAATTTGGGAGAATCAGATGATCAATGTCCCTGTTGGTTTTTATGCACTTGGTAATTCATACGGTTCAAGAATTCAATGCAATCTAATGGACTTAACTCGAAATGGTTTCTATTTGGAAGGAGCAACCCTCTCTGACCAAGGCGCGCAAGCTATATTAAATGGCTCTCCTGGATTTGAACCGTATAATCGTTGGTACAACACCTTGGAGGAACACACAAAAGGAACCTGTACCATGACAACTTATTATCATTCATATCCTTCTTATTTGTCATCATCCCCATTTCTTGCTACAGACAATAATTCTCAGTGGCAAGACTCGGTTATAAATTCCATAAATCCAAAAAACAGTTGCTCGCAAGCGAAAGATACCATCCCTTTCTACACCCCGGAGCAAATAAGACAGAGGGAGCTTGAAGAAATTGTAACAAACAGTATCAATTACGACAGTTTGGATTACGAACAAAAACACTATTTAAACATTGCATGTTATTCACGATTGAAGTCAGACTCAACTCTTGTTTACATGAATGAATGGGAAGATAGCCTTTATGTAAATTATATTGTGGAGCAAGAAGAATTGAACAATCCGAATAAAATTCTTTTCGATTGTCAGAAAGCAATGGTTGATCAAGATTATGAATTGGCCATGCTAAAGAACAGTCTCTTACCCAATGAGTACCCTGTTTATTACACGAACAAGCAAGTGCAAGAACTTTGGTTACAACGAAAATTGGATTCTATAGATTTGAGTGGAATGGACACCTCTTTTTTGATGGACATTGCCTGTCTTGATCCCATTGTTTTTGGATCAGGGGTTTATCAAGCACGTGCTATACTTGACTGGGATGGGGAATGTGAATATTCCGGCAAATCCACCACCTCAGTAAACACAAATTTTGAAAACCAAGATAACCAAATTCAACTCTATCCAAATCCAAGCAGTGGAATTGTAAATATTGAAGGAGTTGAGAAATTAGATAAATTGGTTATTAGTAACATCAATGGTGTTGTACTACACAATATTACCGGGGAATCTCAATTCGAAATTAATTTGAATGAATCACCTGGCTTGTATATTTTTACATTATATTTAAATGATGGAACTGTTGAAAATCATAAAATTATAATTGATTAGAAGGTTTTTTAAAGATTCAAAATGTTTCTGGGGTCACAAAGAAGTTATTTGTCCTCCAAGAATTGTTTTATTCGAGACTCGAATAAGGATAAAGTATTTGTGTCTCTTATGACTTAGTTTTATTGTGTATTTTCCTAAAAAATAATCAAATGAAAAAGTTAAAATTATTTCTCGTTACAGTTGCTAATAGTCTATTTTTGATTGGTTTTACACAACAAGTAGATTGTACAAATGTCACCAGTACTATTTGTAACGGCACAGCAGCATTGTACCATTTAAACGTTGACCCTGCCACAATCGTTTGGCATGGCATGGGGATTGTTCCGAAAATTTATACTCAATATGGTGATTTTAACAGGTCAAATCTTTGCGTTGGTGCCTATACCATCACCTACAAAACCTATGATGGCGAGCCTATGGTAGTATCCTTTGAGATTACCAACGGCATCAATTGGCAGCCATGTTATGGAATCTCCGTAGGTTTGAGCAATGTGCCAACTTCACTTTCAGATTGCTTTGGCAGCATGTCCGCTGTTCCTTTTTCTTCGCAATGTGGAAATTTCAATGGAAATCCACCTTTTTCTTACATTTGGTCAAATGGAGCTACAACTGCTGAATTATCAAATATTTGTCCAGGAAAGTATATTGTTGTTCAAAAAGACTCACTTGGTTGTGCAGTATCAATGAGTTGGGTTATTCACGAAGGGCCGGGTTATTATAACAGTATTGAAGAATTAATAAACAACGAAAAAACAATCATTAAGGTAACTGACATCATGGGCCGAGAATGCGAATTAGAAACTGGCGAACTTCGAATTGTACTTTATAGCGACGGCTCAATCAGTAAGATTATATCGCAGTAAAATGGATCCATGCAAGTATTGAGTCTTTCGATGTCTAATTAAATCTTTAAGCACATGAAAAAGTTAAAATTATTTCTCGTTACAGTTGCTAATAGTCTATTTTTGATTGGTTTTACACAACAAGTAGATTGTACAAATGTCACCAGTACTATTTGTAACGGCACAGCAGCATTGTACCATTTAAACGTTGACCCTGCCACAATCGTTTGGCATGGCATGGGGATTGTTCCGAAAATTTATACTCAATACGGTGATTTTAACAGGTCAAATCTTTGCGTTGGTGCCTATACCATCACCTACACAACCTATGATGGCGAGCCTATGGTAGTATCCTTTGAGATTACCAACGGCATCAATTGGCAGCCATGTCATGGAATTGGTGTTGGTTTAAATATCTATACCCCCACATTATCAGATTGTAGTGGTGACATGTCTGCGGTACAATTTTCTTCGCAATGTGGAAATTTCAATGGTAACCCTCCGTTTTCATACGTGTGGTCAAATGGATCTACATCGGATCACATAACCAATTTTTGTCCCGGAAAATACTATGTTGTTCAAACAGACTCTCTGGGTTGTTCAGCATCAATGAGTGTAGTTATTCACGAAGGGCCAGGTTATTACAACGGTGTAGAAGAATTAACTTTCAACGAAAAAACAATCGTAAAAATTACGGACATCATGGGCCGAGAATGCGAATTAGAATCTGGCAAACTTCGCATTGTACTATACAGCGATGGCTCAATCAGTAAGATCATATCGCAGTAGAAAGAATTGATGAAGGGTCAAAAAGGATAAAATCATAATGAATACTTGAGTTAATACATTGAAGTCTTGAGTTTTTGATGATGAGAACCATCAGGTTTTGGAGCAGTATTGGTTCTCTTTTAACCTGTTCGATGTCCTTTGTACAGCCGAAATGATAGACTACTTTTGAGCAAACCGCTCTTAATTATGTGTTTTTCAGCCAGTGCCAGTTTTATTGCAGGAGGTGTTCTTGCTTCGATAGGTGGATTTTCCGTTGCCATTACCAACAAACGCCAATTTTTACCATTCGCAGCCATCCCTTTTTACTTTGCTGTTCAGCAGTTTATTGAAGGATTGATCTGGCTGTCATTTTCCGAACCATCTGTTCATCATTTTCAGTACGAGCTCATTTACCTATTCTTGTTCTTTGCGCAAGTATTCTGGCCAATTTATGTTCCTTGGAGCATTTTAATTGCGGAGAAAGATGAAAAAAATCGCGGGTACCTTAGGGTTTTCTTGGCCATTGGTGTGCTTGTAGGTGGATATCTCGCCTTTTGCTTGGCTGCATTTCCTGTGAGTGCCCAAATTCATGACCAGCATATTCTGTATGTCTTGGACTTTCCAGAATTTAATTTGAATTATAAAGGAATTGGGTATTTCATTGCAACGGTGATTCCTCCATTCTTCAGTAGCATGAAGGGGATGCGTTGGTTTGGGATCTTGATTTTTATTTCACTGATGATTACCGAGATGTTGTTTCCCGGATTTGAAATATCGGTTTGGTGTTTTTATGCCGCCATCATCAGTGCCGTCATTCCATGGATTATCTCAAAATCAGTTACTGGAAAACAAAAAGTGAAACTCTCGAAGTGAATCAGGGCTAGTCAAACTTCTTGAAAATCACACTGGCGATATGTCCTCCAAAACCAAAGGTATTGCTCATGGCATAGGTCATCTCCTTGGCTACACTTTTCCCCAATGGAAAATGGAAGAGGTCTTTAAAATCGGGCTCTATGTCTGTGGTATTGATGGTCGCAGGAACTTGTCCTTCTTTCAAGGCCATCACGCAAGCA
>JBILBT010000337.1:0-3167 GCA_044353545.1 Crocinitomicaceae bacterium
AATCTTTCTTCATTAGATTTCTTTTTTCTTCCAATCAAAATACCGCAGGTACACGATAGACAAGATGCCCATGATTCCAAAGTATATATATTCATTGGACCAAATCCACATGATGTCCATGTTGGCCACTTTGATTAAATAGTAGGAATACAAAAGGTAACATACGCCGCACACGATTTCAATCAGAAATGTCACTTTGGTATTGCCACTTCCATTGATGGTTTGGAAATACACGCTGAAAAATCCATACATAAATATTGATCCCGAAATGAAGCGCAAGGTCTCGGCACTTTGGGCTATATATGCTTGGTTTGGATTGATCATCCGAATTAAAACTTCCGGATAAAAAATGGCGCCGTGGAAGGAAATGAATAAAAAGATCAAGGTTAAGAACTGGATTCTGCGTTGAATGAATTTCAACGATTGCTGTTTTCCCCGTCCGATGTATTGAGAGATGTATGTTTTTGTGGTTCCAGCAAAGCCCCAAACGGGAACGTAACACAAGAAATAGATCGAACGTATGTTTTGAGAAATAGTGAGCTCAGCACTTCCTCGTTGTTCAAGCCAGGTGAAAAATACAGTCCATGTGGTTAAAGCAATAAATCCTTGCAGCATCAGTGGGCTTCCCACATTAAAAAGCTCCTTCATCGACGGTAAATTGAAGGAGAAATGTGAAAACACCTTCATTTGTTTTCCCTCTTTGGAAAAGAATAGAAATACCATCAAAACCAACATGCCTAAAAAGTCAGCAATTGTCGATGCCCATGCCGCTCCTTTTAACCCAAGTTCAGGGAATCCACCTTCACCAAAAATCATGAAGTAGTCGAGTAGTACATTCGATAAAGCAGTGGTCAAGGCTGCAATAAGCACGATCCAGGTTTTACCATTTGCGATAAAGAAAGCTTGGATTGCCAATGAAATCATTGCGAAAAAGAGCGCGTAACTTCGAATGCCAATGTAATCGTTTTGCATGCCAGCCAATGTTTTGTTGGCCGAATAATAGCTCAAGGCATCGGGCAATGCAAACTGCAGCAAGACGAAAAGAACAATGGCAATAAAAAATAAGGTGAAAATAGTCGTCCCGAAGATTCTTCCTATGGCATCAAACTGACGCTGACCAATACGTCTTGCGATGAGGATCTGAGCTCCATCGCCCATGCCAGCCAAGGCCATGAATACTGTGACATACAACAATCCGCCATTTCCAATAGCGTCAAAGGCCAATGATGTCGGGTCGTAACGGCTGATAAAAGAAGAGTCGGTGATCAGTACAATCGCCTGAATGAAACTCGAAGTCATTAGAGGCAAGGCAACACCAAGTATCGTTTTATAGCGTAAGTCTAGCATTAGTCGACACGAATTACAAGGCCTTTGAGGTATTCTCCCTCAGGATGAAAAGCAGAGATTGGATGGTCTGCGGGCTGATGCAGTTGTTCTAAGATCCGCACCTTGCGTCCTGCGTCAATAGCTGCAGCAATAATGGTATTGTTGAAGAGGTTTTTATCTACCACTTGAGAACAAGAGAAGGTGAAAATGATTCCACCTGGACGAATTTGTCGAATGGCATGTGCATTCAAGCGCTTGTATCCCTGAATGGCTTTGTGTCTTTTTTCTCTGTGCTTGGCAAAAGCCGGAGGATCCAAGACAATTATATCGTATTCTTCTTTCAATTCTTTCATGTATTCCATGGCATCGGCAACGATGGAATCGTGACGCTCATTAAAACCATTCAGCGCAATGTTGTCGTTGGTTAAATCGATGGCTTTTCGGGAGCTGTCCAATGAATGGACAAGGCTTGCACCGTTTTGTAGCGCAGATAAACTGAATCCGCCTGAATAACAAAACGTGTTCAATACCTTCTTGCCGTTCGAATATTTCCCCAATAAATGGCGGTTTTCACGCTGGTCAATAAAAAATCCTGTCTTCTGTCCTTTGATCCAATCTATGTTGATTTGAACACCGTGTTCTTTGGCAATGTGCGGAGTTTCACATGTTCCAAACACATATCCATCGAGAGTTTCAATGCGCTCTGGTAGGGTGTCGGATGATTTCGAATAGATCGCGATTAAATCGTCGCCCAAGGTGTTCTTCAAGGCTTCAGCAATATGATTTACGGAGCGATACATGCCAATGCTGTGGCATTGAACAACAGCTACACCATTGTAAAAATCAATGATTAGTCCTGGGAGTTGGTCTCCTTCGCCATGCACAAGCCGACAAATGGTGTTTTCTGCAGTAATCAGTCCGAGGTCTTTACGCAATTGAACGGCATTTGAGATACATGCCGTAAAAAAAGCCGCATCAATAGGACCTTCAGTAAATCGAAGAACTCGAACGGCAATTGTTCCATGCTGAAAATGCCCAGATGCAAGAAATTGACCAGCTTTATCCAACAAAGTCACACATTCGCCATCCTCCAATTGAGAGGTGTCGCTGGCAATGGCACCGCTAAATACCCATGGATGTTTGCGAAGTAATGAATCTGTTTTCTGGCGGTGGATGGTTAACGTTTTCAAATTTGGTTGGTCTGTTTCACGCAAAAGTAACAAATGAATGTGGATTGAATGTTATTGTGGACACATTTGACTTGTTTTATAGGCCGTAGATTTGTTAAAAAAGAATATGCGTTGTACTGTACATGCTTACATGCTGAATGATGATTTTTCACCCGAACATGCTGAGGCACATTATGGAGGGAAAGATTCGGAGAACAATCGCCGTTATGATTGGGAAGATGAGTTGCACATTAAGTCGGATGTAACAGGAATTATTGCGCATGAATTTGTTTCTTTTCCTTTAGAAGGAACGTTTCCTGATGGAGCGGCTTTTCGTCATGAAGTCAGCAACATGCGTTTGTTTGAAATTGAATCTTCTGATGGTCCTACGGTGTTTGTTGGTGCATCAGAAAGTATCTTAGAACGAGCTGAACAAATAAAAGAGGGTGATGTATTGATATTGCACATTTATTTGAAGGATTACGAACCGTGGGCAAATCCAATTCCAGGGATTTACATTGCGTCAAAAGAATTCCCTAAAGAGCTGCATGAATGATGCTACGTGTTGAAGATCTTCATCTCAGCTTTGACAAGGAAGTCATTAACGGTGTCTCCTTCGTGTTGAATGAAGGTCAGGTGCTAGGTATTGCTGGTAAAAGTGGCGCTGGCAAA
>JBILBT010000336.1:0-3167 GCA_044353545.1 Crocinitomicaceae bacterium
GCCACTTGGAACAGTTCAATTTGGCACATTGCTTCAGTCATCGGTCCTGCAATGGCGGGTTTATTGATTGCTTTGGGTTATTCAACGGCTTACTTCATTGATTTATTTTTCATTGTATTATCCTTTGTCGCTTTTCTGTTTATCGCAAATCGTCCCATGGAAGCGCAAAAGCAGACTGAAACGATGTACGAAAGTATCCGCGCAGGAATTCGTTTTGTTTTTAGCAATCAATTGATTTTAGGCGCTTTATCTCTTGACTTATTTGCTGTGCTTTTTGGCGGCGCGGTGGCCTTGTTGCCGGCATTTTCTGATCGAATTTTACACATGGGTTCCGTCGAGTTGGGATTCTTACGCGCAGCACCAGCGATAGGAGCCACCATTGTGGCCTTCATTATTGTCTACCGTCCAGTTGGTAAAAAAGCGGGAAGATCCTTATTTATTTCTGTGGCGGGATTTGGTGGCGCCACGATACTTTTTGGCTTAAGCGACTCCTTTGCAGCGGCTTTTGTTTGTCTCTTGTTGACGGGGGCCTTTGACAATGTGAGCGTGGTTATCCGACACACCATATTACAACTTTCCACACCCGATCACATGCGAGGAAGGGTATCAGCAGTGAATGGAATCTTCATCGGTTCGTCCAATGAAATTGGGGCCTTTGAATCAGGGGCAACTGCAGATATTATGGGGATTCGCAAAGCAATCGTGTTTGGTGGAATCATGACGGTACTTGTTGTAGTAAGCACTGCCCGATTGGCGCCAAAACTCAGAAAGCTCGACATGAAGAAATTGGAAGAGCCCACGGCGTAAGAAAAGCATGTGGCTCTATTACAATAATGTGGTCGGACATACATACGCTGTTTTTGGTACAGACGTGTTGAGAATCGCCGACATACCTCCTTCTACATCAACAAAATCATGATACCCTCTCGACTTTAAAATCGAGGCAGCAATCATGCTTCGGTATCCTCCAGCACAATGTATAATAAACGGTTGATCCTTCGGCAACTCAAAAAAGCGGGCATTCAACTCATTTAACGGGATGTTTTTCGCGTTGATAACATGCTCAGATTCAAACTCACTTTTCTTTCGAACATCAATAACAATAGGGTTTGACACATATTCTTGAGCAAATTTTTCGGCTGTAAGTCGATGCACCTCATCATATTCTCTTTGCTCATTTTTCCAAGCGGCAAATCCTCCAGACAAATAACCAATCGCATGGTCGTAACCCACACGCGACAAACGGATGATGGCCTCTTCTTCTTTTCCTTCGTCCGTCACCAAGAGTATATCTTGCTTGATGTCTGGAATCATTTCTCCTACCCACATGGCAAAACTTCCGTCCAAACCGATGTTGATGGCCTTGGGAATAAAACCTTTGGCAAATGCTTCGGGTGCTCGTGTGTCGAGAATCAAGGCATTGGTTTCGTTGGCCATCAATTCAAATTGACTTGGAGTCAAGGCATGCTTTCCTCGTTCCATGACGGTATCCAAACTGTCGTAGCCCTGAATGTTCATGAGCACATTTTTTGGAAAATATCCCGGAGGATCTGTCAATCCCGTAAGCAGTTCATCAATAAATTGCTCACGGGTCATGTCTGCCCGCAAGGCATAATTTGTTCGCTTCTGATTGCCCAGCGTGTCGGTAGTTTCTTTGCTCATTTTTTTTCCACATGCACTACCGGATCCGTGGTTTGGATACACAATCAAGTCGTCTGAAAGGGGCATTATTTTATTTCGCAACGAATCGAACAGATGGTTTGCGAGCTTTTCTTGTGTTAGATCGGCAATCACATGTTGCGCCAAATCTGGTCTCCCCACATCACCAATAAAGAGTGTGTCTCCAGTGATGATACCGTGTTCCTTCCCGTTTTCATCGATCAACAAATAGGTTGTACTTTCCATGGTATGTCCAGGAGTATGAATGACCTTGACCGAATAATCACCGACTTTAAATACTTGCATGTCTTCGGCGACGACAGCTTCAAAACCAGGCTTTGCCGTTGGACCATAAACGATTTTCGCACCTGTTTTCTTCGCCAAGTCGAGATGTCCAGAAACGAAGTCGGCATGAAAGTGCGTTTCAAAGATATAGGTAATGTGTGCCCCGTCGGCTGTCGCACGATCGATATACGGTTGAACCTCTCTCAATGGGTCGAAAATAGCGGCTTCACCATTGCTTTCTAAATAGTACGCTGCATGCGCGATGCAACCTGTGTAAATTTGTTCGATTTTCATAACTGGTGCAATGAATTTATTCATCAAAAATATGTGGTTTTAACTTTTCAAAATCTGACTTTGATCACGTTTTTATAGGCAATTATCGGACAGGGAAGACTTAGAAAGTCATCCACTTCAATCAATTAATTTTATTCTTATTGGGAAATTAACGCTTCACCTTTCCAGTCCAAGCTGAAAATCCTCCTTCGAGGTTGTAAACATGCTTGAAACCCTTTTTGATCATGATTTCAGCGGCTTCAGCACTACGTCCGCCGGCGTGGCAATAGACAATGTATTTTTTTGATTTATCCAAAGCACCAATCTTTGCTTTGAAATCACTTCCATAAAAATCAAAAAACAACGTTGTTCCGTCGATGTAACCACCCTGCACTTCCATGTCTGTCCGCACATCAATAATGATGGTGTTTGGATCCTTGGCCAATTTTTGAAGCTCCGCTTGATCGATATCTTGAACCGCTGCAGCAGATTGAGAGTTTGAATTGCACGATTGAAACAAGGCAACAAGGACAATGAGTAAGGTAAAAACGTGTGATTTTTTCATGACTTTTAAATTTGATTTAGCGAAAGTAAGCACTTCGGAGAATTGTCAAGGTGACTTTTGTTACAGAAACGGAGACTTAAAGATTTTAAGACTTGTTCTTACTTCGACAGACCCATTTATTTCCCCAACTCGTAACTCATAACTAATAACTTGCAACTATACAGGGCGAAGCCATCTATTTTCCCAACTCGTAATTCGTAATTCGTAACTCATAATTCGTAATTCATATACTAAACACTATTTTTGTCTAAAATCGCAAACAATGAACAATCGTCAGGGTAAGCTCAGCATTTACAATAGTCTTTCGGGTCAAAAGGAAAACTTTGAACCCATTCACAGCGGACGTGTTGGAATGTATGTATGCGGTCCTACCTTGTACAGCGAA
>JBILBT010000338.1:0-3158 GCA_044353545.1 Crocinitomicaceae bacterium
GCCTTACCCTTAAGGGTTTCTGCAGATACCATAATTTCTTTTGGGAGTTCAATAATAATCGCGTGAGAGTAACCTAATGCTAACTCCAATTGCTGACCAACAGCAGTAGCACGGTAACCTACACCGATAATTTCTAACTCCTTCTTGTACCCTTCTGAAACGCCTTCTACCATATTTCGAACAAGTGCACGGTATAAACCATGTTTTGCTCTATGGGATGGGGCATCTGATTCGCGGCTGAAAGTGATTACAGTCCCTTCAATGTGCATTGTTACTCCTTCGCTAAACTCTTGAGACAATTCACCTTTAGGTCCTTTTACGGTAACAACGTTACCGATCACCTTTACATCTACACCACTCGGGATGTTAACTGGGGATTTACCTATCCTTGACATTTCAAATTTACTTAAGATTAATACACGTAGCAGAGAACTTCTCCACCTACGTTTTGTTTTCTTGCTTCTTTATCCGTAATTACACCTTTAGAAGTAGAAACGATTGCGATACCTAGACCATTCAATACGCGTGGCATTTCTGCTGAACCGCTGTACTTTCGAAGTCCTGGACGAGAAGCTCTTTCGAGTTTCGTGATTGCCGGAACCTTTGTTGAATGGTTGTACTTCAAAGCGATCTTGATGATGCCTTGTTTATCGTCTTCTTCAAATTTATAATTCGTGATGTACCCTTGATCAAACAAGATTTGCGTCATAGCGCATTTTGTGTTTGAGCTTGGAATTTCTACCATTTTCAACCCAGCCGAACTTGCGTTACGGATGCGGGTTAGAAAATCTGCAATTGGATCAGTATTCATAATTTTCTTTAATATTCGTTACCAACTTGCTTTTTTCACTCCTGGGATTTTTCCAGAAAGTGCCATTTCACGGAAAGTCACCCTTGATATTCCGAATTTGCGCATGTACCCACGCGGACGGCCTGTCAACCCGCAGCGATTGTGCAAACGGACTTTAGATGAGTTAGCCGGCATTTTTTGGAGTGCCATCATAGCATCCCATTTAGCTGCCTGAACTTCATCAGAAGTTGAAGTTGATTTAAGGACCTTTGTCAGCTCCTCACGCTTTTTCGCATAACGGGCAACCAACTTTTCTCTCTTGCGCTCACGCGCTTTCATTGATTCTTTAGCCATTTCTTTTATTTTTTAATGAATGGGAATCCGAATGCGTCAAGAAGTGCTTTCGCTTCTTCATCGCTTTCTGCTGATGTCACAAACGTGATGTCCATTCCAAGAATGCGGTTTACCTTGTCAATATCAATTTCCGGGAAAATGATATGTTCTTTGACACCGAGGTTGAAGTTTCCACGTCCATCAAATCCTTTTGGATTGATTCCACGGAAATCTCGTGTTCTCGGCAATGCTACTGCGAGCAAACGGTCAAGAAAATCATACATTTTATCTCCACGAAGCGTCACTTTCGTTCCAATTGGCATTCCTTTTCTCAATTTGAAATTGGAAATATCCTTCTTAGAAATCGTTGTGATTGCTTTTTGTCCGGCGATTTTTGATAAATCAGCAACCGCACTTTCGATTAGTTTTTTGTCGGCAACGGCATCTCCCATTCCCTGGCTCAAAACAATCTTTTGTAGTTTAGGCACACGCATAACGGTCTTGTACCCGAACTTTTCAGTCATTGTCGGAATGATTTCCGCACTGTACTTTTCTTTAAGTCTTGGTGAATAACTCATTATTTGATCTCCTCTCCTGTCTTTTTAGAATAACGAACTAATTTTCCTTTCGCATCGGGCTTACGTCCAGTACGTGATGCTGTCCCATTGGATACAACCATCAAGTTAGAAGTATGAATTGTTCCTTCTTTCTCAATGATTCCACCTTGTGGATCAGCAGCACTTGGTTTCGAGTGCTTCTTTACGAGGTTCACGCCTCCTACTGTGGCGCGCGACTTTTTGCGATCGATCAGAAGGATTTGTCCTTCTTGACCTTTTGATTCACCGCTAATAACCTTCACGGTGTCGCCAATTTTAATGTGTAATTTCTGTTGCATGACGTCCTTCTTTTTTTAAAGTACTTCGGGAGCAAGTGAAACAATCTTCATGTAGTTATTCTCACGAAGTTCACGCGCAACGGGTCCGAAAATACGGGTTCCACGCATTTCGCCAGCCTGATTAAGGATCACACATGCGTTATCATCGAAACGGATGTAAGAACCATCAGGACGACGGACTTCTTTTCTTGTTCTAACTACGACAGCCTTGGCTACCGAACCTTTTTTGACGGCACCAGCGGGCATTGCGCTCTTGACAGCAACTACGATTTTGTCGCCTACGGATGCATAGCGGCGTCTAGTTCCTCCGAGTACACGGATTACTAGCACCTCTTTTGCTCCAGAGTTGTCTGCTACTGCAAGTCTTGATTCTGTTTGTATCATTACTAAAAGTTATTTAGCTCGTTCAACAATTTCAACTAGTCTCCAGTTCTTTGATTTACTCAACGGTCGAGTTTCCATGATCTTTACAGTATCACCGAGGTTACAATCGTTGTTCTCATCATGAGCTACAAACTTGGTTGTTTTCTTTACGAACTTTCCATACTTCGGGTGTTTTACCTTACGTTCTACAGCAACCACAATAGATTTCTGCATTTTATCGCTGGTAACAACCCCGATTCGTTCTTTTCTTAAATTACGCTTTTCCATTTCAAGCTAATTTCGTTTTTTAAACAAGCAACTAAGCCTGTGCTTCACGTTTGGTCAATTCAGTTTTCAATCGAGCCACCGTTCTTCTAACCTTACGGATTTGGATCGGATTTTCCATCGGAGCTACTCCATGTGTCAGTTTCATTTTCGTCAACTGAGTAGAGACATCTGCGATTCGGCTATTCAGGTCTTCCACTGAAAGTTTTGTGATTTCTTGCTGCTTCATTTTCGTTTATTTTCCTGGTATAACATAATCGTTGCGGACAACGAATTTGCATTTCACCGGTAACTTTTGAGCTGCCAAACGCATTGCTTCTTTTGCAACTTCGTAAGGCACACCGTCCGCTTCAAACATGATGCGACCTGGTTTTACTACTGCTACCCAGTGACTTGGAGCCCCTTTACCTTTCCCCATTCTGACTTCAGCCGGCTTTGAGGTTACCGGTTTGTCTGGGAAGATTCGGATCCACACTTTACCTTCACGCTTCA
>JBILBT010000339.1:0-3139 GCA_044353545.1 Crocinitomicaceae bacterium
GACCCCGATGGGGTCGTTGAATCATACTTCGTGAGTCTTTAGGTTACAGAGATATGACCCCGATGGGGTCACAAAATAAAACGAGAATGAGAGCGAGAGCGTCATTAACTTTGTTGCAGCTTCGCAGTCTCGTTTTTGTTTTTCTTCATTCTATTTCTGTTTCTCTTTCTTTTTGATTTATAAAAGGGGAATCTTTCCACTCCAGGATTGCGAAGACACCTTCAATATTTCAAAGTAAAGAGTGAGTTTGAGCGTGGCCCTTCGAGGACCTCAGGGCAGGGAGCGAAGAAACAAAGTGGCGTGAACCGCTCTCGCTTTCATCCCGATACTTCGGGATTCACTCTCACTCTGTTTTTGTGACCCCATAGGGGTCAAACATCTGTAAAACCCAAAAGCCTCAATAATCTAACCTCTACCCCATCGGGGTCGAACATCAGTAACATCTGTAAAACCTAAATAATATCAAATATCTTAGTGACACCAAAGGGGTCATACATCTGTAAACCCAAAAGCCTCAATAATCTAATCTCTACCACATCAGGGTCGAACATCTGTAACATCTGTAAAACCTAGACAAGATCAAGTATCTAACTGACCCCAAAAGGGGTCAAACATCTGTAACACCCAACCCGAAGAATGAAACCACGACCCCATCGGGGTCGAACGAAAGGAGTGCTGAATATCAACAAACCTACAACAACAAAAATCTGATAAATCCCTACCTTTTAATACTTACCGCATCTTTTCTCGAGAGAAAAACCTTCCATTAAGAACCCCCTCCCCCTTAATCTCTCCCTTTGTCGTGTCTCATGGAACAAGCTCTCCGCTCTCCGCTCTCCGCTCTCCGCTCTCGCTCTCATTTTCACACTGAATATCCTCCCCCTTAATCCCTCCCGCAGCGCTTCTCGCGGGACAGGCACTCTATGAGGGGGAAATGAATCGTACATTGGCTACTAATCGTTTGAAATCTGTCCAGCAAACAAGTCCATTATATATTGTTCGCTGAACTTTTGCTTTGATTTAGTAGAAATTGCTTCATGATCGTAATTCCTTGATATGGCAGCTTCAATTCCATCAATCCATGATTCAAGCGTATTGTTACAGATTACCCCGTTGGAATCATCAATCACCTCGGGCAAAACACCTACTCTACTGCCAATGACAGGTGTACCGGTGAATAAAGCCTCGATCGACACGATGGAAAACGTTTCATAGTCTGAACCATGAAGGAAAAAGTCAGCTTCCTGATAAAAGCGAGACAATGCAGTATTTGCAATCTGTCCGGGCAAACGAAGGTCAATCTTTTTGACAATCTTCTTGACCTCAATCAATTGGGGGCCATCACCAACAAGTGTAAGAACAATTCGTCGCTTTTCAGTTTTGGCAATTTCTTCTAAGGCACGGACAAAAACGAAGGGATTTTTGGGGGATTTCCAACTCGCAACGGCAAGAAAAGTCAATACCTCATCCTGTTTCAGTTTTGGCACATAGTCAAAGTAGCTTTTCACTACGTTCGGTATGACATGAACTTTCGCTGGATCACAAAACTGAACCATGGACTGCTTTAGAAGATCTGAGACGACGATGACGCTCTTCGCACGATCCAATACCAATTGTCCTTCTTTACGGTGGGTATCGCTCGATAAAAATCCCGAAAGGTGAGACCAGTGTTCAATGTGGATGAAGGGCTTTCGAAACGTTTCCGCTAATCGCATGGTGCCTATTCCACTCGGAAAAAGTACATTGGAAACCAGAAGATCAAAGGATTGAACATCGATATCTGACACAAGCAAGGCCTTCTTCAAGAGTCGTTGTTGGGATTTCAGTGCGTAATAAATGAGCTTGTAAAATCGGCTGCGAATGCGAATTTCTAGGATATCCAAGCCGTCCTTATCAACGGCCCGTGAAATATCTACTTTTCGAAGTGACTTGCCGTATTCAATGGAAAAATTCACAACAGTCAAATCACAAATTGCATTCAGACAAATGGCATGATTACGAACAAAAATTCCTTTGAGCGGAAAATCTGAAGTGGGAAACCAATGCGCGATAAATAACACTTTTTGCATGCTGCCTCAATCCTTTGTTTCAACGTTATAATGATTCAAGGTGCTGAAATGCAGTCCCACATCAGTGCCATTCAGCACAAAAGAGAATTAGTCTTTTGCTTTTTTTAGATCCATAAATGCCACTCCAGCAATCAGTAAAAACAAGAATCCTGTCCCTATAATTGCTAATGTATTGGATTGACGATATTTCGGCAAGTCAAACTTAAACTCAATCTTGTGTTTACCCGATGTCAATTCAAGTCCACGCAAGAGATAATTGGTTTTTAAAATCTCAACTTCTTTTCCATCCACAAATGCTTTCCAGCCTTCAGGATAATAAATTTCCGAAAACACCGCGAATTGGTTTCCTTGACAGTCAGCCGTATACACGATTTTGTTTGGTGCGTAAGACTTCATTTTGACCACACCCATCCCGGAAAATTTCTTTCCTTTCACTTTAGAGGCAAACTCTTTAAGCATCACCGCCTCATCCCGAACATTAAACTCATCCGTTACCTTCAACTTCACCAAAGGTTTAAATGACCCTAAGCTGTCTGAATCCATCGTAATCATTGGAATCAAATTCGTCACACCATTCGTATCACGCACCCAAAGTGCCTCTTGACCTTGTGCTAAACCATTTGAAAGTGGAACATCAAGTGTGTCACGCCCCAACAAGTATTGAAGATCTTCACTGCCGTAAACGGAAGCTTTTTCTGAAGGCTGACCATTGACCAACAATTGTCCAGGACCTTGATTCGTCAATTCAAATGTATTACCCAAGGCACGAATTTCATCATTGGCTGTTTCTTTCACCTCAATCGTCTTCACAAACCACGCATTGCCCATAGCAGTTGGATTAGGACGTAAGGATTCTTGCTGAATGATGTACTTCACATTGAGCATGTCGAGCACTTTATTGTTTGTGCGCGCCAAATGAAAATCAAAGACGTTTTGAATGTTTCTCAACTTCGCCCCGTGGTATCCGCCCAATGATTTATGGAAATACGATGCACGTGTGCTGCTCCATCCACCATCAAAATCAAACACGCGGTAATTCGTAGCAAAATTTAAGGCAGAATAACGGTATG